>DATCBF010000097.1:0-7868 GCA_036512025.1 Solirubrobacterales bacterium | reverse complement strand
GCCCTGCGCCAGCCGTCCACTCCCTTCACTGGCACGACCGAGGCCCTGGGTCAGTCGACTTGATCCTTCAACAGAGGCATGCAGGCCTTCGGACAAGAGCCCGGCGCCCGCATGCGTCGCGCCAAGCCCGGCATCGAGCTCCCTGGCGCCGCCCGCCGCCCTCAACAACCCTGCCGTATTGAGGGCGGCGCCGCCCCGCGCCCGCGAGATTCCGGTGTGCAGTCGCACAAGTCCCTGTTCCTGATCCAACAGACTCCGTTCGACACCACCGAGTCGCTTGGCTCCGCGCTCGATTTCGGAAAACCCAGCCACGTCCGCAACGCCCCGATCTTTCTCGATGCGATGCTGAAAGGCCGCCAGAGCGCGCAATCGATCCGGCGAGGTCACGGGACCACCCCGCCCGTCCATGACGATTTCCAGCGGGGCGATCCAACCCGCGCCAAGACCATGCTGAACCGCTTCCAGCTGCTTCCGACCCGAATCTCCAGAGGGCAGCAATGCGGCCGTGGTGAGGTTCGAGCGGAGGGCGAAGGCCTGGGCAGCGCAAAGCAACAGAACGAGCACGATCGGCACCACCGCGCGAGGCCGGCTCGAGAGCAGCTGAAACCAACGTAACGTCGCTGCCTGGTCGCGACGCCGCCGAGGCAGCGACCAGCGGTCCAGATTGGTCCCAAGCAGCATCAACAGCGCCGGGGTCACAAGTATCGCCGACAGCACACTGAGGACCGTTGCTGCGATGACGGCGGTGGCAACCGACCTTGCCACCGTACCGGGGACCAGCTGCGATGACACCGCCAGTGCCAACACAAGCCCACACCCTGCCGGGATGATCGCCCGCCCCGTGCTCGTCACGGTCACCCGCACGGCCTCGGCAGCATCCTCGCCTCTGCTCAACTCCTCGCGGTATCGCGAAATGACGAGCAATGAGTAGTCGACACCGAGCGCCAACCCCATCATGCCAACGATGCCCAGAGCGAACGCATCCACCGGAACCACGCCCGCAAGAAAACTCAGGACACCGCGAGTCGAAGCGACGACAGCCCCGCCGATAACCACCGGAATGGCAGCCGCAAGGACGGACCGGAACACGAACAGCAACACCAATAACAGCACCGGCACCGCAATCAGCTCGCCGACCGCGGTAGCGTGTTCACTCGCGCCGCGGAAGGATTCGAGTATCGCCGGCGTCCCGGCGATACTCGAGCGGACAGGCTCAGTCACCGTTTCGTCCACCCGGCGTTGCACCGAGGCGAGCATGTCCGAGGACCCTTCGCCCCTCGGGCGTTCAATGCTCACCACGAGGCCGGCCACCCCGGGGGACGGGCTCAGGCCTTCGACCATGGCTCCCGGTGTCCACGGTGAGACCACCAGCGAGCGTGGCATGGAGTCGAGGCGGCGAGCCAGCTTTCGGCCCTGAGCATCGACCGCCGTTCGGGGGCCGCGCAACATCACTATCAGGTTGTCTTCGGTTCCGAACGCCCGCAGGGTGATTTCGTGCGCCTGTTTGGATCCGGCGCCGTCGACGAAAATCTGGTGAATCGAGGCCTTCTGCTCGAGACCCAGCCCCTGCAGGGCAAGCACGGCCGTCACCAAAACCCAAACACCCGCGGCAATCCGCGGCCGGCGGACAACGAAACCGGCCGCACGTCCAAGCAAATTCACACCTGCAGAGTCGCCCGGGCGCGATCCCGTGCTACGCATTGAGCTGCTCATGAGAGCGCCGGCGGCCATTGCCGGTGTGCGATCGACCCGATGGCTCCACGCTGCGATTGGAGTTTGGCCGCGACATCAAGCTCAGACCTATTTAGTGACCATCTAAGCCTGGATCACAGGGTCGATGGCGCCCGGACCCTCTTCGTTCCTACCCTCTTCGCTGGACTCCGCGCCAACGAGAATCGCGATCTTGCCCAGGTGTTCGTTCTCGAGCATCATCTGATGGGCCTCGGGAACGCCGTCGAAACCCATTGTCTTCCAGAGAACAGGGCGTATCTTGCCCTGGGCCACCAGTTTGTTGGCCTGCATGCACTCGTACGGGTTGGCCCCGTGCGAACCGATGATCTGCTTCTGCCGCATCCATAGGTAGCGCACATCGAAGTCGAGCTGGTAGCCCGAAGTGGCGCCGCAGATAACGACCTTGCCGAACGCTTTGACGGTTAAGACCGAAGTTGGAAAGGTTGCCTGGCCCGTGTGCTCGAAGACAATGTCGGGTGGCTCTCCGAGGATCTCCCTGACTCGTTTGGCGAATGCGCGCGACACCTCGAAGCGCTCTCTCTCCGCCGCCGAGTCGGCGAGGTTTGTCGGATTGCGCATCATCTCGCCGAAATCGCCGCGATTGATGTAGTCGACCGCGCCCAGCCGCTTGACCAGCTCGCCCTTCTCGTCGGAAGACACAACGCCGACGGCGTTGGCGCCGGCTGCGGCGCAGAGCTGGGTGGCGAAGACGCCGAGGCCACCGGCGGCGCCCCAGATCAGCACGTTGCTGCCGACCCGCAAGCTGCACTGGTCGATCAGCATCCGGTAGGCGGTGAAGTAGGCGAGGCCATAGGACGCCGACTCCGCCCAGGACAAATTCTGGGGACGGGGGAAGACCTGCTGCGCCTGGACCTTGGTGAACTGGGCAAAGGATCCCCATGTCGTCTCGTACCCCCATGCCCTGGCGCTGCGGGAGACACTTGGGTCCGGACACAACAAAACGTCCTCGTACGAGGACTGGCCGGTGGCGATAACCACCTCGTCACCCGGTTTCAACCGGGTGACCCCCGGCCCGACTTTCCACACTATTCCGGCGCCGTCCGAGCCGCCGATGTGGTGTCCGAACTCCGGATGATCACCGTAGTCGAAGACCGAAATCGGCATGCCGAGAGCCGCCCAGATGTTGTTGAAATTGACGCCCGCGGCCATCACTCGGACAATTACCTCGAGCGGGCCCGGCTCAGGGACCTCAACCTGCTCAAGTTGAAATGCCTGGCTTGGCTCACCCTCGCGCTCTTTGCGAATTACCCACGCGGACATCGACTCCGGCAGCGTGCCGAGCTCCACGTCCACCTTTGAGATCTCGCTGATGTCGATTTCGACAGACCCCATCCTCAACTCCGATCCAATGTCAAACGCTCCCCTGCGTCGCGTTCTGTTCAAGGGCCGGCGCCCGACGAACGTTCGTTGACGTTCCAGCCGGCCATTCTTCGACTGCTCTGGCGCCAGTGCCAGCATGCGCAGCATCGAAAAAACGATCTCCGGGAGTTCGAGCCCGACGATCCCGATCGACGAATCGCCCCTACCACCGTCGTTGCTCGGCAGCCTGCGCCATGGCACTCCTCGACCTGCCCTATTCCCACAGCAGGAGCCGAGAACGGCTCGCGCCCTCCCGTATGTCCACCCACCCCCTTTGACTGGTGAAACCCGTGTTCTCCGGCGGAGCCTCCGCTACGCCGGATCCCTGTAATACACGGTACACCATCGAGTCAAAGGCAGCATGCGCGTGCGGATGGAGGCACGAACGGACGCTCGATCCTCGAACCAATCCGCGAGCGACAGCCAGTAAGAACAGCCGCGCCGCTCTCATCATGTGGCGATGTCGCCGTGGCGCCGGCCGGCTTCGAAACTTTGGGGAAGGGAAGCAGTTTTAGCTTTCGAAAGAGGTGGAGAAAGGGGCCGGGAATGGAGAGGCTGCGATGGGGGGAAACGTGAAACCAAGGACCTGGATCTTGATGCTCGTGGCGTCCTGCATTGCCTCGGCGCTGGCGTTCACCCCGCCCGCCCTGGCCTCTTCTTGGACGACGGCGCGGCTGCCCGGTCCCGCGGGAAAGGTCTTTTTGCTCGGTGTCTCCTGCCCCTCGCAGGGATTGTGCGTGGCCGTCGGCACGAACAACCTGATTGCCTCGTCGACCGACCCGACCGGCGGCTCTTCGGCCTGGCGCTTCGTCTACGCGGGAGAAGGGCCGTGGCCGAAGACCGAAAACTGGCCGACCGAAGAAATATCCGGCCGGCAGATCCAGAGCGTCTCATGCCCTTCGGCGAACCTCTGCGTCGCGGTTACCGATCAGGGCTTCATCTACTCCTCAAGTGACCCCACCGGACCCGCCTCGAGCTGGAACGTGGCTCAGGTTGACGACGGCAAGGGCCGCAACACCCACCTCTTCGGTGTCTCCTGCCCGACCCCGGAACTGTGCGTGGCGGTTTCTGGCAAGCGCAGCGACCAGGGCAAGATCTTCACCACCACCGACCCGACCGGCCCCGCCGGCGCCTGGAATTCAATTGAACTCGGCGAACAGATCGAATTCCGGGGGATTTCCTGCGGCTCGACCTCGCTCTGCGTCGCGGTGGCAGACGACGGACGCATCGTCACCTCTACCAATCCCAGGGGAGAAGCCTCGGACTGGCATGTGATCGGGGGCCCCGCGGGACCGGGCAGCCTACGCGCGGTTGCATGTGTGGCGCCGGCGCTTTGCCTTGGCGGGAACGAAACCGGCAGCCTCTTAAGCTCCACGAATCCGAGCGCCGGCGCTTCGAGCTGGAGCGAGGCCGACGGGGGCGGTTCGGTCCAGATCACCGGCGTCTCCTGCCCCTCCGCCTCCGAATGCATCGCCGTCGACGATAACGGCGACGTCCTCACCTCCACCGAACCGAGCGGCGGCGCGGCGGCCTGGTCCTTCACCAACGTGCTGCCCTTCACGAGCGAAGAGGGCAACGCTCTGTTCGCCGCCTCCTGCCCCTCCAGTTCACTATGCGCCGTGGCCGGCTCTCGGGGGAAGATACTCACCAACTCCGCTCCCTTCCTCAAGGCCGCCGTGTCGGAAACAACGCCGCGGAAAAGGAGGCGGCAGAAGCGTCCAAAAGTGAAGGTTGCCAGCCTGCTCACCCCCTCCAGGAAGCAGCTGGAAGACCACAGGGGGAGGGTGTTGATCCGTTTCTATTCCCGGGACGGAGCCCGGGGCTTCCTCTGCAAGCTCGACCAACATGGTTTTCGGCCGTGCCGCTCTCCCAAGCACTACCGGGTGGGAGTCGGTCATCACGTATTCCGCGTGCGGGCGATCGGCTACACGGGCCTCAGGGGCCCGGCGACCGGCGAACGGTTCACCATCTACCCGCTCTGCTCCCCGTTCTCTGCCAAGGCCGAGTCCTCGCCTGTCTCAACGGCCGCGAAGCAGCTACGGACGCTCTGCTCCTGAGCGGAGCCGCTCGGGTTCGGGGAGATACGGCGAGCGGCTGGAGTCCATGGGGCATGTTGCCTCAGGCAAGCGGGTTCTTCAGTCGAGGAGCACCGACCACATCGTCCCCTGAAAGCGGCGGGCGGCGACAAACACCGCCAGTGCCTCAGGGTCGATATCGCCGTAGGCAGCAAGCGCGACGGCGACCGACTCGGGGTCGTCGCCCCAAACTGAAGCCGCGGCCTCCATACAGCCAAGATCGAGCGCTCTCGGCGCCAGGCAGGTGTCCTCCCAGTCGTTCCAGAGCGGCCCGGCCGCGGTGTTGATCGCGTTGTCCAGATGCGCGTCGCCGTGGACCGCTTGCATCGGCAGCCCCAGCGCCTCGATCCGTCGCCGAACCTCAGCGGCGTCGTTGCGCAACCTCGCGGTCTGCACCTCGCCAATCCGGCCCTCTGCGCCCAGTTCATCGAGCCAGCGTTCGGCCTCGGCGAGGGTTCCGAGCGATTCCAGCTCCCCCTCGTACCCGGCCAGCGCCTCGTGGCATAGGCGCAGGCGGCGCCCCGCCTCAGCGGCGTCGAGCGGCGCATCGACCTCCTCTACGTAGCTCCAGAAGCTGAGTGAGATGCCATCGTGGGCATGCGGGCCAGGGTCGAGCTCGGCGCTCGGGGCAACGACAGGCGCTCCCGCCCGGGCCAAAAAGCCGGCGACAGAGACCTCGCGCCGGAGCCAGCCGTCGCCTGCTCGCCTGGTCCCGGTCAGCGTCGCGACTCTCGCAACCACTGGCGCCGGCGCCAGATGCACCAACAGGTTTCCTCGGTCGCGCAGGATCCTCGGCTCAGCGAACCGCAGGCCCTCGCGCTCGGCGATCGCGACTGCGGCGGACAGTCCACGTTGGGCTAGCTCCTGCTCTTTGCCAGAGGCCACTGGCGGATGTTCGCAAGCCGGCGGGGGCTCGGCCCCGCCATGGTCACCAAGATCAGGTGCCGACGTAGGCCGCGAGGTGCTCGCCGGTGAGAGTGGAGCGGGCGGCGGCGAGGTCGGCGGGCGTGCCCTCGAAGACGATCCGCCCACCGTCGTGGCCGGCGCCGGGGCCGAGGTCGATGATCCAGTCGGCGTGCGCCATGACCGCCTGGTGATGCTCGATGACGATCACCGACTTGCCGGAGTCGACGAGCCGGTCGAGCAGGGCGAGCAGCTGCTCGACGTCAGCGAGGTGGAGGCCGGCGGTCGGCTCGTCGAGGACGTAGACGTCGCCCTTTTCAGCCATGCGGGTGGCCAGCTTGAGCCGCTGCCGCTCACCGCCGGACAGCGTCGGGAGCGGCTGGCCGATGCTGAGGTAGCCGAGCCCGACGTCGGCCAGCCGGTCGAGGATCTTGTGCGCGGCCGGCGTCTTCGCCTCGCCGTCGCCGAAGAACTCCTCCGCCTCGGTGGCCGACATCGAGAGCACCTCGCTTATGTCCACCCCGCCGAATTTGTATTCGAGCACCTCGGCCTGGAACCGCCTCCCCTCGCACTCCTCGCAGATGGTGGCGACGCCGGCCATGATCGCCAGGTCGGTGTAGATGACGCCGGCGCCGTTGCAGTTGGGGCAGGCGCCCTCGGAGTTGGCGCTGAACAGCCCCGGCTTGACGCCGTTGGCCTTCGCGAACGCTTTGCGGATCGGGTCGAGCAGCCCGGTGTATGTCGCCGGGTTGCTCCGCCGCGAGCCTTTGATCGCCGCCTGGTCGACCGACACCACGCCGTCCCGCCCCGACACCGAGCCGTCGATCAGTGAGCTCTTTCCCGACCCGGCCACGCCGGTGATCACGACCAGCACGCCGAGCGGGATGTCGACATCGACGTCCTGCAGGTTGTGGGTGCCGGCGCCGCGCACCTCCAGAGCTCCCGACGGCGTCCGCAGCGACGGCTTCAGGGAGGCGCGGTCGTCCAGGTGCCGCCCGGTCACCGTGCCGCTGGAGCGCAGCCCGTTGACGCTGCCCTCGAACACGACTTCGCCACCGGCAGCGCCGGCGCCCGGGCCGAGATCGACGACCTGGTCGGCGATCTCGATCACCTCCGGCTTGTGCTCGACGACCAGCACGGTGTTGCCCTTGTCGCGCAGGCGCAGCAACAGCTCGTTCATCCGCTCGATGTCGTGCGGATGCAGCCCGGCCGTCGGCTCGTCGAAGACGTAGGTGACGTCGGTGAGCGAGGACCCAAGCTGGCGGATCAGCTTGGTGCGCTGTGCCTCGCCGCCCGACAGCGTGCCCGACGAGCGGTCGAGCGAGAGGTAACCCAGCCCGATCTCCACGAACGACTCGAGGGTCTGCCGCAGTGCTGCGAGCAGCGGCGCCACCGACGGCTCGCCGACACCGCCGACCCACTCGGCCAGGTCGCTGATCTGCATCGCACAGGCCTCGGCGATGTTGATCCCCTTGATCTTGGAGGACCGGGCGGCCTCGTTGAGCCGGGTGCCGCCGCACTCGGGGCAGGCGGTGAACGTGACCGCCCGGTCCACGAAGGCGCGGATGTGCGGCTGCATCGCCTCCTTGTCCTTGGCGAGCATCGACTTCTGGATCTTCGGGATCAGGCCCTCGTAGGTCAGGTTGACGCCGTCGACCTTGATCTTGGTCGGCTCCTTGTGGAGCAGGGCCTGAAGTTCCACCTTGGTGAACTTGCGGATCGGCTTGTCCGGGTCGAAGAAGCCGCAACCCCTGAAGATGCGGCCGAACCAGCCGTCCA
>DATCBF010000096.1:0-2028 GCA_036512025.1 Solirubrobacterales bacterium | reverse complement strand
CTGGTCGATGTCGATCACTCGATGAAGGTGATGCGCGACGAGACCTTTGGTCCGGTTGTCGGCGTGATGAAGGTGCGCGACTCCGAGGAGGCCCTGCGCCTCGCCAACGACACCCGCTACGGGCTATCCGCCTCGGTCTTCGGTGAGAAGGAGCGGGCGGAGCGTGTCGCCCGCCGGGTCGAGTGCGGCGCGGTCAACGTCAACGACGTCCTCGTCAACTATCTGGCGATGGACGTGCCGATGGGCGGTTGGAAGGACTCGGGCATCGGCTTCCGGCACGGCGACTACGGGATCAAGAAGTACTGCCGCCCTGAGTCGGTCGTGGTGACCCGAATGAGCGGCAAGCGGGAGCCGACCTGGTTCCCGTACTCGAAGGGCCGTCGCAAGCTGGTCGGGCGGATCGCCCAGGCTGTCAACGCCCGCGACCTCAAGCGTCGCTTCGGCATGCGCGGCTGAGGGGCGACCCAAAGGCGTTTCCAGTCTTCCGCTGTTCCTTTGCCCGGTATGCGAAGAAAAGGAACAGCGGAACGGTCCCGGTAGCCTCTCTTAGTCATGGCCGAGAGAGACTTCATAGCCGCAACCGCTGAGCGCGTCGTCGTCTTCGACGGCGGCATGGGCGCGACGCTGGAGCAGTTCGACCTGACCCAGGAGGACTATGGCGGGCTGCTTGGCAAATGCCACGAGGCGCTGGTCCTCAACCGCCCCGACGTGATCGAGGGCGTTCATGCCTCGATGGTCGAAGTCGGCGCCGAGGTGGTCGAGACCGACACCTTCCAGGCCAGCCGGATCAAGCTCGACGAGTGGGGCCTGGGCGAGCACACGCTCGAGATCAACACCAAGGCGGCAGAAATCGCCCGCAAGGCGGTCGGCGAGGATCGCTTCGTCGCCGGCTCGATTGGGCCGACCGGCTTCCTGCCGGCCTCCGACGATCCGACCCTGGGCGACATCTCCTTCGCCAAACTGGCCGAGGTCTTCACCGAGCAGGCGACGGGCCTGGTCGAAGGCGGCGCCGACCTGATCATCATCGAGACCGCGCAGGACATCCTCGAGGTCAAGGCATCGATCTTCGGCGCCCGCGCGGCGTTCGCCAAGACCGGCCGCGCGCTGCCGATCCAGACCAGCGTCTCACTGCTTCCCCAGGGCGGCAAGATGCTGCTCGGGACCGACATCCAGGCGGTGCTGACGACGCTGCGAGCGCTCGACGTCGACGTGATCGGGCTCAACTGCTCGACCGGGCCCGAGGACATGCGCGACGCGATCCGTTTCCTCGGCGAGGCATCTCCGGTGCCGGTCCACTGCATCCCCAACGCCGGCCTGCCTCTGCAGGGGCCTGAGGGCGAGACGATCTTCCCCGAGAAGCCCGGGCCGCTGGCCGCGACTCTGGGCGAATTCGTCGAGCGCTACGGCGTCGGCCTCGTCGGCGGCTGCTGCGGCACCACGCCCGAGCACATCGCTGCGATCCGCGAGCGGGTCGACGGCAGGGTCCCCGGCAAGCGCCCCGCGCCCGGCCAGATCGAGGTCTCTTCGATGATGACCTCGACCCCGCTGGTGCAGGAGCCGCGGCCGACTCTGGTCGGCGAGCGCGTCAACTCGCAGGGCTCGAAAAAAGCCAAGGAACTGCTGCTCGCCGATGACTACGACGGCCTGGTCCAGGTTGCCGAGGACCAGGTGACCGGTGGCGCCCACGTGCTCGACGTCTGCGTGGCGCTGACCGAGCGCGCCGACGAGGACGAGCAGATGCGACAGGTGGTCGAGCGGATCTCGCTGACCCAGCCCGCCCCGATCCAGGTCGACTCGACTGAACCGGAGGTGATCAAGGCGGCCCTGGAGCAGATTCCCGGCCGCGCGATCGTCAACTCGATCAACCTCGAGGCCGGCCGCGACAAGGCCGACGTCGTCGCGCCGCTGGCCAAGGCGCATGGCGCGGCGCTGATCGCCCTCACCATCGACGAGGTCGGGATGGCGAAGACGGCCGAGCGCAAGGTCGAGATCGCCAAGCGCCTGCGCGATATCGCCTGCGGCGATCAC
>DATCBF010000095.1:0-8383 GCA_036512025.1 Solirubrobacterales bacterium | reverse complement strand
TCATCGGGCCGCCGCCCTGGCGGTAGTTCATACGAGAGATGACGCGCCCGTGGCGCTCGCTGCCGATGCGGCCGACCAGGGCCACCGCGGAGGAGATGCCACGGGGCGCGGTCGCGCTGACGGTGACGGCCTTGCCGGTGCGGTCGCCGACGCGGATCAACTGGAAGGTGGTGTGGTTGAGATCGCGGACCCGCGAAGCGCCGTCGACGCTGAGATTTCCCTGGCGCGGGGCGTCGGGGTAGAGCGAGCCTTCGGGGAAGACGGAGTCGGTGCGCCACTCGGTCACATCGCGGGCGAAGGCGGCGAAGTCGCGGCTGAAGCCCGGGCCCCCGGCAGCGTGGATCGCCGATTCGTAGGCGCCGATCGCGAAGCCCCCGGGTTTGGTGTGAATCGCCCGTGCCCAGGCGCTGCGCATGATCGCCTGACCGTAGCGATGACTGAGCCAGTGGTTCCAGACCGCCGAGCCGTACTCCTTGATCGAACTGGTGGTCAGCGGCGTGTCGAAGCGCTGGGTCCAACGCGGGACGTAGCGCAGGTAGTCATTGATCCCGTTGTAGACCTGGTCCTCCATCCAGGTGGCTGTGGACTCGGCGAACCAGGCGTCCTGGTAGGCGTCGTAGCCGAACTGGAGGATGTGGTTGTACTCGTGGGCCAGTGTCACCTCGAGGTCGTCGGTCTGGGTCGTCCCCGGGAACTCCGACGGCGCGTAGTCGTTGTCGATCACCAGATAGCCGTGGAGCCGGCGTGGAATCCGGTGCGCTTTCGAAGCCTGGCCACGGTCCGGCGCCGCGTAGCCGAACAGCTCACCGCCGATATTGGCGAGGTAGATGTCGGTTTTGCCGTTGCCGCCGCCCTCGGTCCCGTCTGACTTCGGGTCGCGCCAGCCAAGCTTGCCGTTCTCGATCGAGTAGACGTGTTCGGCGACGGCGATGACGTGCTCGACGTAGTCGGGGATCCCGTCGCCGTCGCTGATCCCATTGGCGTCGGCGGCGTTGGGAGCATCGACGCCGACGCTGACCCAGTGGACGCAGAAGTTCTTGGCGCAGAAGGGCGATTTCGGCGCCTGCGGCACCGTGTAGGCGCTGCGGTTGGGAGCGTTTCGGCTCGTCGGGCGGTGGTCGGTAGGGCGCGCGAGTGGCGCCTCGAAGGGCTTCTGCGCCGCCGAGGCGAGGGCCGGAGGCGCCGCGCACAGAAGCAGGCAGGCGAGCGAAGCACCGATGAGATGGCGTGGTGCTCGCATTCGAGCCACCCTACAGTCCGTCACGGCCCGCTCAGGCGCCTCGGGCCGCGATACTTCGGCGATGCTCCTCGCGAGGCTCAAGTGCGCATAGCGCTCGCCCAGATCGACCCGACCGTGGGCGACATCGACGCCAACGCGGCCAAGATCGCCGCCTGGATCGACCGCGCCGCCGCGGCCGGCGCCGGGCTGACGATCTTCCCCGAGCTCTGCCTGCCCGGTTACCCGGCCGAGGACCTCTACCTCAAGCGCCACTTCATCGAGGCCAACCGCCGTGCGATCGAGGAGCTGTCCGCCGGCGTCCATGGCGGAGTCGTCCTGGTCGGCTACGCCGAGCCCGCCGCCGCGGCCGACGGCGACTACCGACGCGCCCACAACTCGCTCGCGGTGCTCGCCGGCGGCGCCGTGCGCGGCGTCTACCGCAAGAACCGCCTCCCCAACTACTCCGTCTTCGACGAGCAGCGCTACTTCGCGCCGGGCAGCGAGGGGATGAATATCGACATCGGCGGACACGAGGTCGGGCTGACGATCTGCGAGGACTGCTGGGTCGAGGGCCCCCCCGCCGCGACCGAGGCCGCGCAGGGCGCTGAGCTGATCGCGAATCCGTCTGGCTCGCCCTACCACCGTGGCAAGGGGCGCGAGCGCGAGGTCATGTTTGGCGCTCTCGCCCGCTCCTATGGAACCCACTTCGCCTTCTGCAACCTGGTCGGCGGCCAGGACGAGCTGGTCTTCGACGGCCAGAGCTTCGTCCTCGACGCGAGCGGCGAGCCGATCGCCCGCGCCGCCCAGTTCGAGGAGGAGTTGCTCGTCTGCGAGATTCCATCCGCGACCCCCGGCCCTCTCGCCGAGCCGCTGGCGGATCTGGCCGAGGTCTACGGCGCCCTCGTCCTCGGCCTGCGCGACTACGTCGCCAAGAACGGCTTCCGCCATGTCGGCGTGGCGCTCTCGGGTGGGATCGATTCGGCCCTCGTCGCCCAGCTCGCCGCCGATGCCGTCGGGCCGGAGAACGTCAGCTGCGTGGTGATGCCCTCGCCTCATTCCAGCCTTGAAACACAGGCCGACGCCAGGACTATCGCCAGGGAGCTGGGAACCGAGCTGATCGAGATTTCGATTGCGGCGGCGATGAAGGAGTACGGGCGAGCCCTCGCCGGCGCCTTTGACGGCGACCAGGACGCCGGCGCGGCGGACGATTCCCTGCCGCGCGACCCGACCCGACCCTCGGAGCCCGATCTGGCCGCCGAGAACATCCAGGCCCGGATCAGGGGCAACCTGATGATGGCCCTCTCCAACAAGCACGGCTGGCTGGTCTTGACCACGGGCAACAAGAGCGAGATGTCGGTCGGCTACGCGACTCTCTACGGCGACATGGCGGGGGGCTTCGCCGTGATCAAGGACGTGCCGAAGACGCTTGTCTACGAACTGGTCCGCCACCGCAACGCCGTCGCCGGCCGCGAGCAGGTTCCCGCCACCGTCCTCGACCGCGCGCCCTCGGCCGAGCTGCGGCCGGAGCAGTACGACAGCGACTCCCTCCCCCCCTACGACCTGCTGGATCGGATCCTCGAGGCCTACGTCGAGCGCGACCTGGGCCGAGAGCAGATGATCGCCGAGGGAATGCCGGCCGATGTCGTCGACGAGGTGATCCGCATGGTCGACCGCTCCGAGTACAAGCGGCGCCAGGCGGCGCCGGGGATCAGGATCACCCCGAAGGCGTTCGGGCGGGACCGGAGATTGCCGATCACCAATCGCTTCGGGGGATAGTGCTCACAGGCGAGCCGGCGCCAAGCCGCGACGCAGGCTCGCCCCGATTCCTGTCAGCTCATGTCGACTGTGACCGGGTTATTGTTTCCGGTCTCCATTTGATAGCTGCCGGAGAGGAAGCCATATTGGCCGCAGGGCGTGGGGCCGGACACCTTCATGACCGTGCTGTTTCCGCTGGAGATCGTGTATATGTCTGACCCGGTTGTTCCCGTGATGTGAATCGATGACGCGGAATAGACGCATGATGCGACGTCGATACCAAAATATTGAATTTGGACCGTGTATAGAATTGTGCTTCCGGACGCGGGGATGATGTGAGCGGTCACGCCTCCAAAGGAGTCCGGTTGTTGGATTTGCAGCCTCCATGGCGCCGCGCCCGACGCGTTGCTGAGAATGTCCTGGGTGAAACCTCCCGAGGCGCATTCGCTTAGCACGTCTTTGCTGATTGTCGCTTCGGCTGTTTCGCCTTGAACGGCGGTCGATGTTCCTTCCGAGAACCCTTTTTTACAAACGAGTTCTGCTTCCGGAGTTTCTTTTTTTTCATTGACGTAGGTCCGGACGGTGAAGTCTCCGTATCGCTGTAGAAGCACCGTTGAGCTGTTGGCCAGCTCGGTTCCGGCCGGGGCTTGAAGCCGCGTCGCCTGCGCCATTGCCGGCACAACTACGGCGATGATCAGAATCGCGACTGGGACAGAGGCCATAAGGGTTTTCTTGCTCATCTGAATCCTCCCTTTGGAGTCGGGCGCGACACCTGCCGTCACCCGCTCTTCTCCGCGCAACCTGTCCGTTACGGGCCGTGCTCGGGCAGAGTAGGTTGAGGCGACCCTGGACTGCCGCCGTCGGCGGCTGCGGTTCTGGCTGACGAGACTCCCCGGGTGGCGGCTTGAGCCACCCTTCATATGCGCCGCGAGCTCGGCGGTCAAGTACCCCGGTAGGCAGACTCCGAGGCGTTGCGAGCAGCAGAGCGGTGTGGTTCGAAAGCGACCTGCAAATCGCTGCAGTGCAGAGGGTGACGTGCGCAGATATGCGCGCGCGCCGATTAGCGCGCGGTCGACCCCGGGGCGGGCCGAACCGCGATCGTCATCTGGGCAAGGGCACAGAGGCGATCTTGGTCGTCGCGCACCTCCGCCTCCCAGACCCAGGTGGTGCGGCCACGGTGGCGGGCGTGGGCACTGACCTCGGCTCCGCCTTCTGTGACCGGGCGGATGAAGCTGACGCTGATCGACTGGCCCATCGCCATCATCCCGGCGTCCATCACCGCCAGAGCCGTGGCCCGCGAGCAGACGCTCTCGACCAGTGTCGACATCACCCCCCCGTGCATGAGGCCGACCGGCTGGCGCAGCTCGTCACGCAGGTCGATCCGCACCCGAGCGTGGTCGGGATCGTCATCGAGCCACTCGGTGCCGATCAGGGCGTCGAAGTGGGAGTGCAGTCCAGGCGCGTCCTCAGCCATCGCGACCGGACTCTATCCGCGGGGCCGCTCGCGTAGGCTTCTCGATCCGTGGCACTCAGCGATGACCAGAGGGCGATGCTCCGCCTGCTCGCCCAGCGCGAGCAGGGATATGACGACATCGCCGCCCTGATGGGGCTCAGCGTCGAGCAGGTCCGCGCCAAGGTGAAGGAAGCCCTGGAGGAGATCGAGTCCGGCGAGGACCCCGGCGCCCCTCCGCCCCTGCCGGTCCCGGAGGTTGTCCAGCCGGAGAAGGCCGAGCCTCCCGCCTCGACTGTCGAACCAGTCCAGCCGGAGAAGCCGGCGACCGCGCCGCCACCCCCGCCGCCTCCGGCCGTCCCTCCTTCGGCCGGCGGGTCTTCGGCATCGCCGTTGTCGAAGATCTCATGGCCTTCCAGTCGCAGGCGGCTGATCGAGTGGATCGGCGGCGGCGCCATCGTCGTTCTCGTCATTCTCTTCGCGACCGGCACGATCGACCTCGGTGGCGGCTCGGACTCGAGCACGACCACCGAAGCAACCATTCCCGCCGCCACCGCGGCCGAAAGCGGCGAACCAAGCACTACGGCCGCCGGCTCGACAAAAGTTACGAAAGCGGTTCTCGCCCCCGTCGCCGGGGGCGATGCGAAAGGCCTCGCGCTTTTCGGCCAGCTCAAACGAAAAATCGTCCTTCAGGTTGAAGCAACGGGACTCAAGCCCTCGCCCCCTGGGTCGAGCTACACGATCTGGCTATACAAGTCGCCGAAGCTGGCCTTGCGGGTCGGCGCGGTCGAAGTTCCCAAAACGGGGTTGGCGGTGCGCTTGGAGCTCCCGGAGGAAGCATTTGCGGCCGTCGCCACGCGGGTCTTCGACCAGATCGACATCTCGCTCACCTCCAACGCGGCCTACAAGGCGGAGGTCGCGAGAGCCAGGAAGGCCAACGAACTTCCCAAATACACCGGGACAGACGTGCTGCGCGGGCCGATCACGGGCCCGGTGATCAAGAAGCCGACCGGACAGGGCTGAGTCCGGTCTTCCGGCGCTAGCCGATGAGCTTGCCGGGGTTCATGATCCCGGCCGGGTCCAGATGGTTCTTGACCGCTCGCAGGACATCGAGCCCGGTCTTCCCCACCTCTGCCTCCATGTAGGGAGCGTGGTCGCGACCGACCGCGTGATGATGCGTGATCGTGGCGCCCGCGGTGACGATCGCCTCGCAGGCGGCTTGCTTAACCGCTCGCCACTGCTCGACCTCGGCGCCGTGACGGGCACGAGAGATGAAGGTGAAGTACAGAGAGGCGCCGTCGGCGTAGGCATGGGAGAGGTGGCAGAAGACGAGCCCCGGAGTGCCCTGTCCCGCCAGCGCATCGGCGACCGCGGCGCCTACCGCCGTGTGCAGCTCGGCGAGCCTGGTCCACGTCTGCGAGGTCTCCAGCGTCTCCACCATCGCGCCCATCTCCATCAGCGTGTCGCGCAGGTAGGGACCCTGGTAGCGGCCGTGCTCCCAGGAGCGGCCGGCGGCCTGACCGAGGTAGGCGGCCCCGCCCGAGCGCAGCCCCCGGACGGCAAGGGCGCGGCGTCGTGCCACGGACTCCTCCTCCCCCTCGAAGCCGACGATCATCAGGCAGCCCTCGCGGCGCCGGCGCGCCCCGAGGTAGGCGCCGAAGAGCTTGCCGGCTGTCCCCCGGGGGCCGGACAGGGCCAGCGAGACCCGGGTCTCCTCCTCGTCGGAGACGCGGATGACGTCGGGCAGGCCAGGGCCCTGCGCCAGCGCCCTTACGATCTCCGAGCCCGCCTCGAAGCTCTCCGCGATCCAGGCCTCATAGCGGCGGACCTCGGGGGCGGGACGGATTCTCACGGTCACGTCAGGAATCACGCCGAGCACGCCCTCGGAGCCGACGATCAGCTCGCGCAGGGCAGGGCCCGCCGCCGTGTGGGGGGTTGCCAGCGTGCTCAGGTCGCCGGTCGGGGCGATCAGGCGGACCGAGCTGACCAGCGAGTCGAAGCGCCCGTATCCGCTCGATGCCTGCCCGGCGGAGCGGGTGGCGGCGAAGCCGCCGACGGTCGCGTACTCGAACGACTGCGGGAAATGCCCCAGCGTCATGCCCGCGGCGCCCAGCGCCGCCTCCACCTCGGGCCCCCGCAGGCCGGCGCCGAGCCGTGCCGTCAGCGAGCGCCGGTCGACCTCGACCGCGCACAGCCGGGCCAGGTCGAGGCTGATTAAGCGAGAGTGTCCGCCGCGCAGCGGCTCGACCCCGCCGACGACGCTGGTGCCGCCACCGAAGGGGACGACCGCGATCCCCTCCGCAGCGCAGACGTCCAACACCCGGCGCACCGAGTCGGCGTCGGCTGGCAGGATGACCGCGTCGGGCGCCGCCTCCAATCGCCCCTGGCGTAGCTTGGCGAGGTCGACGTAGCCGCGTCCGGTCGCGTGGCGCAGGCGGTCCTCGATCGAGGTGAAGACGTTCTCGGGCCCCACCGCTTCGGCCAGCGCCGGCGGCAGCTCCTCGGCCGTAGGCAACTCAAAGCTCTCAAGCCTGGACTTGCGCGGTACCGCCTCCAGTTCCCCTATCCGTTCCCGCACTGCCTCCAGCGCCGGGCCGTCCAGCTTCGGCAGGACCGAGGGATCGCCCCAGCCCCACCACTTCGAGTCCCGCCGCGGCCCGCTCACCGGTTCGCCGTCTCCCGTGGCGCGTTTGTGTCGCATACCGGCAGGAAAGCGCCACTCATGTCAGCGCCAGTTCGATCCCGTTCAACGCTTCGTCGAGGATCGCCTTCTGGCCGTGCCGCATCATCGGTGAGCCCAGCCTCGACATGCCCCGCAGGACCTGTTTGGAGGCGACGGTGATCTCGGTCTCGTCTCCCGCGGGTCGCAGGGCGATCTCCACGCTCGAGCTGCGCAGGTGCTTGGCAAAAGGAGAGCCGTCGAGCTGCTGCTCCCAGACGTAGCGTTCGTTCTCGGCCGAGCTGAGGCAGCGGAAGTCGGCGCGGACACCCCGTCCCTCGGCCGTCTCCAGGACCTTGGTCCACTGGCTGCGCCTGCCGGCGCTCTTGGCCTCGACGTTCTCGACCCGGCCGACCTTCGGCCACCAACGGGGCAGGCTGTAGGGATCGGAGACGAGCGCCCAGACCTCGGCGACCGGGGCCGCGATCGTGCGTCGACGGCTGACTCGGGACACGCGGCCGGTCCTCGGCGGGTTACTCGCCCGCCAGGCGGCGCAGGTCGCGCACGAGCAGCAGGTGCTTGAGGTGGCTGACCGTCGCCGCCAGATTCTCGAGGCTCTCCAGCGCCTCCTTGCGGCGATCGGGGTTTCGCGAGCGCAGCGAGGGGCCCAGCAGCGCCTCCAGCAGGTTGGCCTCGCGGTCGGCGGAGGAGCGGAAGACGCGCAGGTTGCGAGCCCCGACCCCGACCCTCGAGAGCTCGTTGGCGGAGCGGATGATCTCGCGGTCGGTCTCGTCGTAGACGGTGCGGCCGTCGCGCTTCTCGGGCTGGACGATGCCGAAGTTTTCGAGCTCGGAGACCAGCTCATGGCGGGCGCCGGTCTCCTCAACCACCTCGTCGAGGGTGAGGTAGGCGCTGGAGGTGTTGACCAGGATCGCCCGCCGCACGCCGCCGCCGTTGGGCCGCCGCTCCGAGCTGCCGCCGCCGAGGTCGATGTCGCCGCCGGCCGCCAGCTCCTGGCGGATCACCCGCAGCGGCAGGAACTCGTCGCGCTGCAGGCGCAGGATCGTCCGCAGACGCTCGACGTCGGACTGGCTGTAGAGGCGGTAGCCACCGGAGGTTCGGCGCGGGTTGAGCAGCTTCTGGTCCTCGAGGTAGCGGATCTTGGAGATCGAGACGTCGTCGAACTCGCTCTGCAGGATCTTGCAGACGGCGCCGATCGTCAGCGCCTTGCGGGGCCGGCTGGCGGATTCAGGTGGGCGGGTCGGCTGATCGGAGACGGGCATGCCTCAGCGCTCCAGGT
>DATCBF010000094.1:0-5640 GCA_036512025.1 Solirubrobacterales bacterium | reverse complement strand
CCCCGGGCTCCCCCGCCACCGGGTGCTCCCGGAAAAAGTTCCGCAACCGCTCGACCCTGGCAGCAGCCTGTTCCATCTGCTCCTCCCCAAACGCAAGCGGCTGCCGATAGCGCCCAGACACGAGGTAATCGACGACGACCTCCCGCCCATAGCGATCAAGCGCCTGCGAGAGCTGAAAGATGTTGCCTTCCGATTTCGACATCTTCTCGGCGCCGGTCTCGATCATCCCGTTATGCATCCAGACCCGGGCAAAGCCGCGACCCGCAGCCTCGGACTGGGCGATCTCGTTCTCGTGATGGGGAAAGACCAGGTCGGAACCACCGCCGTGGATCGCGAACTCCGACCCCAGCTCGGCCTCGGCCATCGCCGAGCACTCGATGTGCCAGCCCGGCCGGCCTGGCCCCCAGGGCGAATCCCATGAGGTGTCCTCCCCCTCCTTGTGCGCCTTCCAGAGTGCGAAGTCGAGCCGGCTCTCCTTCAGCGACTCCGAACCGGCCTCCTCGCCCTGGTCCATGTCCTCCGGGCGACGGTTGGAAAGCTTGCCGTAGGCATCGAAGCTCCGCACCCGGAAATAGACGTCGCCGCCCGACTCATAGGCGTGACCGGACTCGACCAGATCCGCGATCAGGCCGACGATCCCGTCAATCGTCTCGGTGGCCAGCGGCTCGGCGTCGGGGCGACCGAGACCTAAACGCGAAGTGTCCTCGAAGTAGGCGTCCCGCATCCGGTCGGCGAACTCCTGCGAACCCTCCCCCGCCTCACCCGCGGCAACGTAGATCTTGTCGTTGATGTCGGTGACGTTGACAACCAGTCGCACTTTGTAGCCCTCTGACCGCAGAAACCGCGCCAGCAACGAGAAGACGACAAAAGGCCGCGCGTTGCCGATGTGGATACGGCTGTAGACGGTGGGCCCACAGGCATAAATCCCGACCTCTCGATCGGGATCGAGACCGACAGGCTCCCCACTGAGTGTGTCCTTGATCCGCACCTCGCGCATAGCGAGGCTGAGACTACCCGCGCCTGCCTAGAACGTGCGGTAGCCGGATCCGGAGATCGAAGCGGTCTGCTCGTCGCGGGCCCAGGCCGGCGCGGTCTCATCGGCGGCGGCCAAAGCCTCGCGACGGGCGCGGTTGGCCGTCGCCTTGACCTCGTCCTCGGCGGAGCGCCGGGCGCGCTCCTCGCGGCGGTCGGCCTGGGTGCGAATTCGGTCGGATTCGTCGCGCAGCTGCTCCTCAGCCCGCGTCCGCGCCATCTCCTCGGCCTCGCGCTCGACTTTCTCGACCAGCTTCTGGACCCGCTCGGCCGCCTCACGGCGAACCTCTTCGGTGCCCTCCATCACCCGCTGGTCGATCTCAGTCTCGATTTTGACCGCGAGCTCGTGCGCCTCGGCCGCGGCTGCCTCGGCATCGGCGGCGCGCTGCTCGGCCGCGGCGATGCGGCGGTCGGCGTCGAGGCGGATCTCTTCGCGGCCGTCGCGAACACGCCGCTCGGCCTCTTCCTCCAGGCGAGCGACGGTCTCGGCCAATGTCTTCTCGCTCTCGGCGCGAGCGGCCGCGACCTCTGCGACGAGCGCCTCGCGGTCGGCCTGTGCGGTTCCCCGCAAGTGCTCAAAGGCTTTCTCGGAACGGTCGCGCGCCTCCTCGGCCCGAGCCCCGCGGGCCTCGGCCTGGTGGCGGCCCTGGCGCTCTTTCGCGACCCGCTCACGGCCCTCGGCGGCGATCTCGCGAACCGTCGCCATCGCCTTCTCCTTCAACTCAGACCGGACCGCCTCGGACCTGGCCTCAACCTCGGCAAGCCGCGCCGCGCCTGCATCTGCGCGTTCTTCGCCGACCCTGGCCAGCCGCAGCGCCTGCCTGGCGACGCCGTGCATCGTCTCGGTGGCCTCACTGACCGCTCGCAGGTGCACAGCAGGTTCGCTCATCGCCGCAGGAACTTACTACGGGCGGCGGAGGCCACGCCACCCCTACCGCTCGCGAAAAACCCGCAACTTGCGCTTAGGAACCCCCGCCCACGCCTGGCGGCGGCGGACACGGTGCGGTGCGGCGTCCTCAGTCGGCCGAATAGCGCTGCTATTCGGCCTCCCTGCGTCCTTGCCCCGCTTGGTCCGGCGCTCGCCAGTCGCAGACGCGAGTTTCGCTGGACCCTCCTAGGCCGACTTCTGCGGCTCGCGGTCGCGCAGCTCACGCTTGAGGATCTTGCCGCTGGCGTTGCGGGGCAACTCGGACAGGAACTCGATCTCCCTCGGCGCCTTGTAGGAGGCGAGGTTGGTCTTCACATGCGCCTTCAACTCATCCTCGCTCACCCCGGCATCGGCGACAGGGACCACGAACGCCTTCAGGCGCTGCCCGAATTCCTCGTCGGGGATGCCGATCACAGCGACCTCGACCACGGCCTTGTGGTCGGAGAGCAGGTCCTCGACCTCGCGGGGGAAGACATTCTCGCCGCCGGAGACGATCATCTCGTCGTCACGACCGTCGACGAAGAGCAGGCCGGAGGAGTCGATGTGGCCGACGTCGCCGCTTGACAGCAGGCCGTCGACGATCTCCTTGCCGCCACCACCGGTGTATCCGTCAAAAGACATCTCATTGCCGGCGAAGATCCGCCCGACCTCGCCCCGTGGCATCTCGTGGCCGTGCTCGTCGCAGATTCGAACCACCGTGCCCCTGGGCGGGCGACCGGCAGTGCCAGGCGCCGCCCGCAGCTCCTCGGGGGTGGCGATCGTCACGTAGGAGAGCTCCGTCGAGCCGTAGAGGTTGTAGATCGTGTCGCCGAAGCGGTCCATCCACTCGATCGCCAGCTCCCCGGGCAGGGCCGAGCCCGAGAGCGAGGTGATCCGCAGCGAAGAGAGATCGTACTTGTCGAGGATCTCCGGCGGCAGCCGCAGGATCCGCTGGATCATCACCGGCACCGCCGCCAGCACCTGGGCGCCGCTCTTCTGCACCGCGCGCAGGGTGTCCTCGGGGTCGAAACGACGCCGCAGCACCATCGTCGAGGACGTCGGCAGGCTGAGCACAAAATGGAAGAAGCCCCACGAGTGAAAGAGCGGCGCCGCGATCATCATCGTCTCGCGTGAGCGGAGCGGGATCCTGTCGATGAAGGCGGCGATCGCCAGCAGCCCATCGGGGCTGGAGCGCTGGGCGCCCTTGGGGGTGCCGGTCGTTCCCGAGGTGAGGACGACGAAGCGCGGCTTGTCGGAAGGCGGCTTCAGGTCAGATTCCTCGCCGCCGGCGATCAGCTGCTCAAGCGTGACCTCGTCACTGCCGTCGTCGTTCCAGCCGACCACGCGGGTGACGCTGTCGTCGACTCCCTCCAGCAGTCCGGTGAACTCCTCGTCGTAGACCAGCACCTTCGGGGCCTCGCGACGGGTCACCTCGACCAGCTGCGGGGCGGCGAACATCGTGTTGAGAAAGAGCGCGCTGGCGCCGAGCTTGGCCGCGGCCAGCGTCGTCTCGACAAAGCCGCGATGGTTGCGACACATGATCCCGATGCCGTCTCCGTGGCCGACCCCGATCTCGGCGAAGGCATGGGCAAGGGCGTTGGAGCGGCGATGCATCCGCTCGAAGGTGAGCGGGCCGCGCTCGTCTATCAGCGCGATCTCGTGCGGGTGGTGGATCGCAGCAGTGGCCGCTCCCGTCGCCGGCGAGGCCCCCCAGCGCACGAACGTGGCCCCCATCTTCATCGCCTTGTCAGGGCGGAGCAGACCCAAGATCCCGGCGTCATGCAGAACCTTCATCTCGAAGGCGGCATCGGAGATCGACGAGCGCAAGCCCGCAAGCGGAGTTGAAGAGCTTCCGTGCTGCATCGGCAAAGCCTATTCGAGCGAGGCGCTTACTCGTCCTCAATCGATGCAACCGCGATACAGGCGATGCCCTCGCCGCGGCCGACCCAGCCCATCCCCTCGTTTGTCGTCGCCTTGACACTGACCCGGGCCGAGGTGGCCTCGGCGATCGTCCGCTCGATCTGGCCGCGGTACGGCGCCAGCTTCGGCTCCTCGCAAACGACGGTGGCGTCGATGTTGACGATGCGGCCGCCGATCGTTCCGATCACCGTATGCAGCATGTCGATCGAGTCGGCATCGCGCCAGAGCTCGTCGTCGTCGGGAAAGAGGGCGCCGATGTCTCCCGAGCCGGCGGCGCCGAGCAGGGCGTCGATAACCGCGTGGGTGAGGACGTCGGCGTCGGAGTGACCGGCAAGCCCGCGATCGTGCTCGATCTCCACCCCACCGAGGACTAGGCGGCGACCCTCGGCGAAACGGTGACTGTCGTAGCCGATGCCGACGCTCATCCTCTAATCCTTGCCGACCGGGGCGCCAAGTGGCTCGAGCCGGCGCGCGCGGCGCTCGAAGACGCTGATCTCGGTGACACCGAGCCCGGTGAGGAACTCCGCTGCCCGGGAATAAGCGAAGCCGACCTGCTCGGGCAGGTGCGCGTCAGAGGAGAGGGCGAAGACGGCGCCGGCCTCGACGCACATCTCGGCGAAGGCATGCGATGGGTAGAGCTCACCGACCGGCTTGCGCAAGCCCGCGGTCGAGACCTCGACCGCGATCCCGGACTCGGCGATCGCCTCGACCGCCGGCTCGTAGTAGAAGCGCGGGTCGCGCTCGGGCAGCGGCCGACTGCCGCCCCAGACCTTGACCAGATCGGGATGGGCAAGGATGTCGAAAAGCCCCGACCGGGCGCACTCGGCGAGCGACTCGAAGTAGCGGCGCCAGACCTCGTCGGGGCTTCCCTGGCGATCCCAGACGTCCCAGTCCTCGTGGTCGACTGCGGCATCGCCGATGAAGTGCACCGAGCCGACGACGTAGTCGAAGTCGCGAGCCTCCAACAGCGAAGCTGTGCGGTCCTCAGCGCCGGGGACGAAGTCGCACTCGACCCCGAGCCGCAGAGCCGTGCCGCGCACGAACTCGCAGTAGGCGTCGAGGTCGTCGCGGGCGTTTGCCTCCCAGAGCGGATGGCTCCAGAGATCGAGCGCCTGGCTGAAGCGATAGACGTGCTCGGAGACCCCCAGCTCGTCGATCCCGGCCTCCGCTGCCGCCGCCAGGTAACGGTCGACGTTCTCGGCCGTGAAGTAGCGCGAGGCGGTGGCGCCCTCCTCGTCGGGGCGCAGGTGCAGGTGGTAGTCGGTCAGCACGGCCGACGAGATTAGATGAGTCGGCCATCGGGACGGCGTGGCGCCCGGATACGCTTGACGCACATGGTCCACCTGCGGATCGTCGTCCCGTCGGATCGGTCCGGGAAGGTCGCTGACCTGCTCGGGGCCTCGCCCTCGGCCTGCAACCTGATCTTTCTCAAAGGCGCGGCCCGCCGCCCGGCGGGCGACGTGATCCTCTGCGACATCGCCCGCGAGGACGCCAGCGTCCTGATCGAGGACCTGAAGGAGCTGGGAGTGGCGCGCGACGGCTCGATCTCCCTCGAGCAGATCGATTCCCAGCTCTCCGACACGGCGGACCGGGCCGAGCACGCCGCCCGGGGCGCCGCCTCCAACGCCGTCGTCTGGGAGGAGGTCGAGGCCCGCACCTCGGAGAACATCGAGCTGGGAGGCAATTTCCTCATCTTCATGGTGCTCGCCTGCCTGATCGCCTCGGTCGGGATCTACCTCGGCTCGCCGATCCTGATCGTCGGCGCGATGGTGGTCGGACCC
>DATCBF010000093.1:0-4987 GCA_036512025.1 Solirubrobacterales bacterium | reverse complement strand
GGGGGTGGCGACCACGATTGCGGCCGCGGCGAATCCCCCGGCCGGAACCAGGAGCCGGCGGGGAGGCATCGTCCGCAGGCGGGAAGCGAAGCGACCGATGGGGATTCGTCCGCGCTTGGGGGTCGGTGAGAACCCCGTCGTCGCCCGGGCATCCAGCGCCGCCGCGAACTCCTGCCGCGGGGTCGGCCGCAGCATCCGCAGCTCGGCCGCTAGGTCGATCTCGTCCCTACGCGGCTCCATGGCAGGCCTCCCTCAGTTTGGCGACGGTTCGGTGCAGCTTGGTGCCGGCGTTCGACTCGCTGACGCCGAGAACGCGGGCGATCTCGGCGTTGGAGAGGCCGGCGAAGAACTTGAGCGCGATCAGCTCGCGTTCGCGCGGGTCGAGCGTCTCCAGGGCGGCGCCGACGGCCAGCCGTCGCTCGCTCTCCTCGCTCGCGCTGGCAACGGTGGCGCTGGAGAGGTCGATCGGGTCGATCGCCAGCTCGGCCTGGCGGCCGCGGCGGCGCAGCTCGTCGAGGGCGGCGTTGCGGGCGATGCCGAACAACCAGGCGCGAGGGTTGCCGCGACGCGGGTCGAACCGCGAGCGCTTGCGGTACGCGCGCTCGAAGGCGGCGGCGGTGACGTCCTCGGCGGCGGTCCGGTCTCGGAGCAGGCCGGCGGCGTAGGAGTAGACATCGTCGCGGCTGGAGCGGTAGAGCTCGTCGAAGACGATGTCGGCCTCTCGCGGCGCTTCGCTTGCGGGTGCGAGAAGAGTTTCGCTCACGCCCCTACTACGAGCGCGTCCGAGATTCGTCACAGATTTTTTCAGGCAGCCCGGGGCAGTCGATCGAGGGCACTCGGCGCGCTCAGGGAGGCGCAGGCGGCGACGATCGACTCGGCTGTGATCTCGACCAGCCGACGCAGGTCGGCCTCGGAGATCGCCAGGGGAGGGACGAGGACGATCGTGTTGCCGAGCGGGCGCACGATCGCGCCGCGCTCGCGCGCCTCGAGGGTCACCCGGTGGCCGAGTCGCAGTTCGGCATCGTGATCGCCGAGGTCGATGCCGACCATGAAGCCGCGGCTGCGGACCTCGGTCACCTCCGCCATCGCCTCGACTTCGGCCAGCAGCTCCTCAAGCAGGCTGATTTTTGGCCGCAGGCGCTCGATCGTGCGCTCGCTCTCGAAGGCGTCGAGGCTGGCCAGCGCCGCCGCGCAGGCGAGCGGGTTGCCGGTGTAGGTGTGGCCGTGGAAGAAGGTGCGCTGCTGGGCGGGCGCGCCGAGGAAGCCCTCGTAGACGCGCTCGGTCGCCAGCGTCGCCGCCAGTGGCAGGTAGCCGCCGGTCAGGCCCTTGGCAAGGCAGAGGAGGTCCGGCGCCACCCGCTCTGCTTCGCAGGCGAACATCGTCCCGGTGCGGCCAAAGCCGGTCGCCACCTCGTCGCAGATCAGCAGCACCCCGAAGCGGTCGCAGAGCTCCCGCACGGCCCGTAGGTAGCCGGGCGGGTGGATCAGCATTCCCGCGGCTCCCTGGACCATGGGCTCGACGATCACCGCCGCGACCTCCTCCTCGTGGGCGCGGAGGACGCGCTCCATGTCGGCGGCGTCGCCGGGCTCGGCGGCGTGGGTCTTGAACAGCAGTGGCCGGTAGGTGGAGTGGAAGAGATCGATCCCGCCGACGGAGACCGAGCCGATCGTGTCGCCGTGGTAGGCCTCGCGCAGGTGCACGAAGGAGGTGCGGCGGGCGTGCTGGCCGCCACGCTGCTGCTGGAACTGGAAGGCCATCTTCAGCGCGATCTCGGTCGCGGTCGAGCCGGACTCCGAGTAGAAGACCCGGTTGAGATCGTCGGGAGCGATCGCGATTAGCCGTGCCGCCAGCTCGGCGGCGCCGGGGTGGGCGAGGCCGAGCATGGTCGAGTGCGCGACCTTGTCGAGCTGGGCGCGCACTGCGCTGTCGATACCGGGGTGGCGATGGCCGTGGACGTTGCACCAGAGCGAGGAGGTGCCGTCGAGATAGCGCCGCCCGTCGGTGGCGATCAGGTGCGAGCCTTCGGCGCTCTCGATCACCAGCGGCTCTTCTCCGCACCAGTCGCGCTGCTGCGTGAACGGGTGCCAGAGGTGGTCGTGGTCGAGCTGCGAGGGGTCCGTCGGCATCGCCACAGCGACCTTAGACCCGCGCCCGGTCGGCAAGGCTCGGAGGGAGTGTGCGCGCTGGCACAGTAATCTGACATCGATCGATGTAATCTTTTTCTATGGCCGAGCGTGGAGCAACTCCAAAGGTGCCGGCAGGTCGCGCCCGGGCATTGCGCGCGGTGCGGTCGTTCTTCAGCCCGCTGCTGCCCGACGATTACCTGGAGCTGATCAACCCGCTCTGGTCGACCCGGGAGCTGCGGGGCCGGATCGAGCGGATCGACCCCGAGACCGACGAAGCCGCGACGGTCCTGATCCGCCCCGGCCACGAATGGCCCGGCCACGCCCCCGGCCAGTACCTGCGGATTGGCGTTGTCGTCGACGGGATCCACCACTGGCGCGCCTACTCGCTGACCTCGGATCCCGGGCGCGCCGACGGCTGCATCTCGATCACCCCGAAACTGGTCGAGGCCGGCAAGGTCTCTCCTTATCTGGTTCGTGATGCCAGGCCCGGCGAAATCGTCCGCCTCGGCGGCGTCGAAGGGACCTTTGTGCTGCCAAGCCCGCCGCCGCCGAGGCTGCTCTTCATCAGCGCCGGCAGTGGCATCACCCCAATCATGAGCATGCTGCGCAGCCTTGCCGCTGGTGGCCCGGTGAGCGACGCGGTCCACATTCACTCGGCACGGACCGAGCAGGGCGTGATCTTTGCCGATCGGCTGCGCGAGATCGACAGCTCCCACGAGGGATTCGCGCTTCACCTGCGCTTGACCGGCGAGCAGGGCCGGGTCACTCCGGCCGACCTCGATGCGCTCTGCCCCGACTGGCGCCGGCGCCACACCTTTCTCTCGGGCCCGACCGCGATGCTCGACGCGATGAGGGAGCGCTGGGAGCACGACGGCGACCCGGAGCTGCTCCACATGGAGCGTTTTCAGCCGGTGATCGGGGGCAATCCCGGCGACGGGAAAGGCGGCACGGTGCGTTTTGCCAAAAGTCGGGTAGAGGCCGCCTGTGAGAGCGGCACCCCGATTCTGGCCGGCGGCGAGGAGGCCGGCGCCACCCTGCCCTTTGGCTGCCGGATGGGTATCTGCCACACCTGCGTCGGAAGACTTTGCTCCGGGAAGGTGCGCGACCTGCGCACCGGAGAGATCCACGGCAGTGAGGGCGAGATGGTCCGCACCTGCGTGAACGCCCCCGAGGGCCCGATCGAGATCGCACTTTGAACCTACGGAAAGGCTCCAGATGACCACCGCAACCAGCGAGCTCGAGAGCCCGCTCAGCCGGCTCTCGGCCGAGCAGGTCGAAAAGCTCGCCGACGAGCTCGACGAGATCCGCGACCGGGTCTCCGCCGAGCTCGGCGAACGTGACCGCCGCTACATCGAAAGCATGATCGAGATGCAGCGGCGACTGGCCGTGATCAGTCGCGTCCTGCTGCTCGCCTCCCGCTATCGCCCGGCCTGGATCGCCGGCACGGCAACCCTCTCGATGGCCAAGATCCTCGAGAACATGGAGATCGGCCACAACGTCCTGCACGGCCAGTGGGACTGGATGAACGACCCCGAGATCAACTCGTCGACCTGGGACTGGGACACCGCCTCGACCGCCGAGGCCTGGAAGCACTCCCACAACTACGTCCACCACACCTTCACCAACATCCGCGGCAAGGACAAGGACCTCGGCTACGAGATCATGCGGATAGACCCGAAACAGAGGTGGCACCCGGTCTACCTCCTCCAGCCCTTCTACAACCTCCTGCTCATGGCCTTCTTCGAGTGGGGCGTGGCCACCCACGACCTCGACTTCGAGGCGATCCGCAAGGGCACGAAGTCCAAGGCCCAGGTCAAGCGCGAGCTGGCGGGCATCCGTGGCAAGGCAAAAAGCCAGATCGTCAAGGACTACGTCGCCTGGCCGCTGCTGAGCGGGCTAGCGATGGCGGCTCTGGATGCCGTGGTGGATTCCCGCGGCTCGGCCGGCGGCAGGCGTCGCAGCGGCGGGCTGGCGGGGAAGCTGCGAAGCGCCCTGCGCAGCAGCGGCGGCACCGCCCGCTCGACGGCCTCTGCCGACGCCACCGCCAACGTGATCCGCAACGCTTGGTCCTACGCGATCATCTTTTGCGGCCACTTCCCCGACCAGACCTACACCTTCAGCCAGGCCGAGGTCGAGGACGAGAGCCGTGGTGGCTGGTACGTGCGCCAGCTCCTTGGCGCCGCCAACATCGAGGGCAGCCCCCTCTTCCACGTCGCCAGCGGCAACCTCGGCTATCAGGTCGAGCACCACCTTTTCCCCGATCTGCCCAGCACCCGCTACGCCGAGATCGCCCCGCAGGTGAAAGAGATCTGCGCGCGCTACGGCCTCCCCTACAACAGCGGTCCCTTCGGCCAGCAGCTGGGAATGGTGCAGCGGACGATCCTGCGCCTTGCCTTCCCCGGCGGCGCCGAGCGCCCCAAGCCCGGGCCCTACCGCGGCGAGGGAGCCGCGTCTCTGTGAGATAGATCACACTTATCCCTTCTCTGTAGAAGCGAAATCTGGCCGATTTCGGCTCTAGCTTGCCGCCTCCATAGAAAGCGCCCCCGCGCTGGTGGAACAGCCGGGGGCATGGCACCAGGAGGTAAGTCCCGATGCGCAGCAAGCCTAGCCCCGCGAGCGAAGACGCGGAATTGCAGTCAGCCGTTCTCAGTCTGGTTCTGACTGAGCACCCGACCCAGATGACCCGTGCCGAGCTGGTGCGGGACCTGACGACTTCACCGAAAGCGATTCCGTGGAGCGGGCGGTCGGCTTCCTCGTCGGGGTCGGCCTTCTGCGGCGCCAGGGCGAGGCGGTGGTGCCGACCCGTCCGGCGCTCGCCTTCGACCGGCTAGATCGGGGCTGAGCCGTGGATCTCTTGGAG
>DATCBF010000092.1:0-2581 GCA_036512025.1 Solirubrobacterales bacterium | reverse complement strand
GAGGGCCACGGCCCTCTCGGGCTGGGTCGAGCGCTACAACTTCAGGCGACGACACGGCGCCCTCGGTCACCGGCCGCCCATTGCGCGGCTGCGGGAGCTGAGCCGGAACAACGTGACTGGCATCTACAGCTAGTCCCTCCTCGGAGGGATTAGCGAAAGGGCTAGCGGAACGCTTGCCTTTCAACTCTGAGTCGATCTAAGTTCGCCGGGTCCAGTACGAAATGGCCCCGGCGAGCGGTGGAACGCTCCCGGGGCCGTGACATAGGAGGTCCAACTCCCATGCACGACCAGAGTACCCACGACCCAGAGCAGGTCGATTCAGCAATCCTCGGACTTCTCGTTGACCCGAAGGCTCAGCGGCCTTGGTCAGTCGATGAGGTAGCCCGCGAGATCGGTGACGAGGTAGCCACCGCCGACGGACTGGCCCGGCTTACTGCCGCCGGACTGGCACACCGGATCGGGGAGGGCTTCGTTTGGGCAAGCCGCGCCGCGCTGCACGCGGAGAGCTTGCCGACGTAGCGGCGCGGGCTTTGGCCAACGCGCAACTGAGCTTCGTAAGGATCGTAAGATCGGCGTGGAGCCGGACCCGGTCAAGTCCACGGACCCGCAGAGGCTTCAACCCCCAGGAGTGCTTCAAGCGGCCGAACTCGCGCTCGACCGCAGAGCGCTTTCGGTAGGCGGCTTTCCAGCGCTTCGTCTCTCGCGGGATCAGCGGATGCAGGCGAGAAGCCTTGCGCCACATCGACGCCGGGGCGCATTCGCCAGTCGGACAGCGCCACTTCGCAGCCCCGCGCTTTCGGTCTGACCCGGCGAACTTCCACTCGCCGTGGTTGCAGGTTGGCGGCTTGTGCTCGCCGTTCTTGACTGCTGTGGTTTTACGCAGTGGGATCACCGGCAAGCAGTCGCGCTCCATGCACTCGGCGTAGACGCGGTTGTTGTCATAGCCCTTGTCCAGGGCGGCGGTCGCGGCCATCGCGCCCCTGCGCTTCGCCGTGTCGATCAGCGGGGCAACCGACAGGGTTTCGTGGTCCCTCGCCGTCTTCACCGTCCAGGCCACCGGCAGGTCCGTCGCCACGTCCACCGCGAGGTGCAGGCGATAGCCGTAGAAGCCGCCGCCCTTGCGGACCGAGACGGCGGATCGGTGGCCCCAAGAGGCATCGGCATCTGAGTAGCGCTCGCGTTCGGGGCCGCCCTTCGATAAGAAGCGCTGGCCGTTGGCATACGCGGGCATATCGCTCGCATCGATTGCGAGGTCGCGGCCGTAGGTCGGCAGCTTCTCTTTGAGACCTGCGACAACGGAGTCGATGCAGCGCTCCAGCATGTCGCCGTGGCGGCGCAGCTTTTCGCTGAAGCGATAGGCGGCATAGACCGATGGCGCTTCGCCTTCGCACCCCAACGCCCGCTGAAGTGCCCAGTGCTCGCGGACCAGTGCAACCGTCTTGGTCCAAGTCGGGATCGCGTAGAGGCTCTTGCAGAGAGCAAGGCCGGTCATGGTTCTAACCGGGTATCCCGGGCGACCGGTCCACCTCGTCTGCTCCAACTCCTCGATCAACCGCCCGATCTCGGGCGAATCGAGGAGAAGTTTCAGCTCCGCGACAGCGGAGCGCCCTGCTAAGTTCGATGACGCCACGCGAGTTGCACCTCGTTTGGCCTGGCCCTCGGAAGCTCCAACTTCGCGGGGGCCGCCTTTTGCTTGCTGAGGGTGGAACTTTACGGGTCCAATCGGACGGAAAACCGCTCTAGCAAGCGAAATAGTGGCCTTTTGAGCTGCTGTAACGCCGCCGTCGGGCCAGCAGGAAAGACAGCCCAACGTCCGAAGTAATCGCCGTTAGCTTTAGTCGTGATTTGGGTAGCCGATATAGGCTGCAAAGGCCCCCGCCGGGATTCGAACCCGGTGCTGCGCGGTTAGAAAGACCGCGCTCTCTGTCCAATGAGATACGGGGGCATGTAGTGGGCGAGGACGGAGCGCTACAACGCTCCGCCCCGCCCTTGCTGCATTTGAAGTTGGGGTGGCGGGCCGGGGACCGGGATCAACTTGGAAGCCCGGCCCGCACTCTCATCTTCTGGACATCGTTGACCTCAACTCTTTGCGCACGTGCCGACGATCGGACGTGCGTGGGAACGACGAAAGAACCCAAATGGGCCCTTTCGGGAAGGCTTCGCCCTCGTCCGATGACGGACGCTGGGAATCGGGTGTGTCGCGACGAGTTACGCCACTTGCGAGGCTGCTGCTGCGCTCGAACATCGGAGTCCTGTTGTCGTATTCATTGCGGTGTCTCCCCTGTCTGTTGGCTGATGAGCGCAGGCTTCCACACAGGTCGGATGGCGCTGCAACGTGAAACGGCCCCCGGGCTACCGGAGGCCGTTTCGCAGTATCAGCCAAGACACCGCTACAACAGGACGGCGGCACCGTACCAGTTGCTCTCTCGGCAAAACTGCTTTCGGCTCTAGAATGCGAAAAATAGCGGCCTTTTCCTCTGGAAATCTGATCCAATCGGCCGGTTCCGCATTGCGGACACGAGCGGATCAGGATTCGATTTAGCGGCTCTCATTGTTGATAGAACGAGGAACAATTGGGTTC
>DATCBF010000091.1:0-3244 GCA_036512025.1 Solirubrobacterales bacterium | reverse complement strand
GGTCGGCCTACCCGCGCCGGCTCGACTTCGCCGCCTTTCGCGAGATCGCCGACTCTGTCGGGGCCAAGCTGATGGTCGACATGGCCCACTTCGCCGGCTTGGTCGCGGCCGGTGAGCATCCCAACCCGGTCGAGCACGCCGACGTCGTCACGACGACGATCCACAAGACGCTCTGCGGCCCGCGCAGCGGCATGATCCTGAGCCGCGCCGAGCACGCCAAAGCGGTCGACAAAGCGGTCTTCCCCGGCCAGCAGGGCGGGCCGTTGATGCACACGATCGCGGCCAAGGCGGTGGCGATGCGGATCGCCGCATCGGAGCCGTTCCGCGCCCGCCAGCGCCAGACGATCGCCAACGCCCAGGCCTTTGCGGCGGGCCTGGAAGCGGCTGGCATTCCCGTCCTCACCGGCGGCACCGACGTCCACCTGGTCCTGGTCGACCTGACCCCGACCGGGCTCGATGGCCAGACCGCCGAGGATCGTCTCGAGGAGGTCGGCATCACCGTCAACCGCAACGCGATCCCCTTCGACCCGCGGCCGCCGATGAACCCGTCGGGCCTGCGGATCGGAACCCCGGCGCTGACCACGCGTGGCATGGTCGAGGAGGACATGCGGGAGATAGCCGAGGTGATCGCGGTCGCCCTCTCCGGCGACTTCGAGGCCGAGAAGGCGGCCTTGGCCGAGCGCACCGATGCCCTGATGGATCGCTACCCGCTGTATCCCCAGCTCTCGCCCGCATCCGTCTGATCGTTTGAACGTCTGGGTCGATTGCACGGCGGCGGCGCATCCGCTCGTCCTGCGTCCGATCATCGAGCGGCTGCAGGCTCGTGGAGATGAGGTCTTCGTCACCGCCCGCGAGTACGGGCAGACCCTGGGGATCCTCGATCGGCTCGGCATTCCCTATACCGCGGTCGGCTCCCACGGCGGCGCTTCGCGGCTGCGCAAGGGCCTGGCGGTGGGCGGGCGCTCCGCGCAGCTGGCGATCGCCCACGGCTCGGTCGATCTCGCCGTCGTCTCCTCGCTCTTCCGCATCGCCTCGGCCCAGATGCAGGACTACGAGTTCGCCGGTCTGCAGCGCCAGATCAGCTTCCGCATCGCCAAGCGGGTGCTGGTCCCGGAGACGATCCCGGTCGAGCGGATGCGGCGAATCGGGGCGAAGGAGAAGAAGCTGGTCCGCTATCCGGGGCTGAAGGAGGAGTACTACCTGGCGGACTTCGAGCCCGATGCCTCTGTGCTCGAGGAGCTGGGGCTGGATCGCGAGAAGGTGCTGGTCGTGGTCAGGCCACCGCCGGAGACCTCCGAGTACCACGCCCGCAACGACCTCTACGAGGCGACGATCCGCCGGCTGGCGGAGGCCGGGGAGGCTGAGGTCGTGGTCATTCCCCGGACGGAGCCCCAGGGCGCCGCGGTGCGGGCGATCGGCGCCGCCAACCTGATCGTCCCCGAGCGGGCGATCGACGCCCAGAGCCTGATCGCCTACGCCGACCTCGTCGTCAGCGCCGGGGGGACGATGAATCGCGAGGCCGTTGCCCTCGGCACGCCTGTCTTCACCACCTTCGCCGGCCGCATGGGGGGCGTCGACGAGGCGCTGATCGCCGAAGGCCGCCTCAGCGTCCTCGCCGACCCGGCCGAACTGCGGTTGCGCAAGCGCGAGTCTCCCGCGGGCGTGCGCGAGCGGCGCGATCCGGAGCTGCTGGTCGAGGGCTGCCTCGGCGCTGTCGAGACCGTCGAGTAGCCTGACCAGCGCCCGTTCCCGTCACGGGCCCTGCGACATGGCCGCGACCACAGACGCCGTCCTCGCCTTTCTCGTAGCCGCCTCTATTGCCTGGCTGCTGGTTCCCTACGCCGAGCGGCTGGCCTACCGGATCGGCGCCATCGACCAGCCGAAGGAGCGCGGGCTGCACGATCGGCCGATGCCGCGGCTCTCCGGGCTGGCGATCTTCGCCGGGATCGAGGTCGCCGGCTGGATCTGGCTGCCGTCCGACGGCGAGAGCCGCTCGATCCTGATCGGGGCGGCGGCGATCGCCGCGGTCGGCGTGATCGACGACGTCCGCGGCCTGCCGGCGCTGCCGAAGTTGCTGGGCCAGATCGGCGCCGCCCTGATCCCGGTGCTGGACGGGGTCCGGGTCGACAACCTCACGCTCCCCTTCGTCGGCGGCTTCGAACTCGGCTGGCTCGCCTATCCGCTCAGCGTGATCGGCATCGTCGCCGTCGTCAACGTGATCAACTTCATCGACGGCGTCGACGGCCTCGCGGCGGGCGTCTGCACGATCGCCGCGATCGCCCTGGCGGTGATCGCCCTCTCTCTCGAGCGCAACGCGGCCGGCGTCCTGGCGGCGCTGACGGCGGGTGGCGCCCTCGGGTTCCTGCGCCATGGCTTCCCTCCCGCCTCCAGCTTCATGGGCGACACCGGCTCCAACCTGCTCGGCTACCTGCTGGCGACCGCGTCGATCCAGGGGGCGCTGAAGACGAACGCGGTCGTCGCCCTTGCCTTTCCGTTGGTGATCCTCGCGGTGCCGATTCTCGACACCGGCTTCGTCGTCGCCAAGCGGCTCAAATACCGCCAGCCGATCTACCAGGCCGACAGCTGGCACTTCCATCACCGGATGGCCAACATCGGTTTCTCGCAGCGGCGTACTCTGGCTTACCTGTATGGCTGGACGCTGGCGCTTGCCGGCCTCGCCCTCGCCCTGCGCTTCGTCCCCTACAGCGACGACCATGGTCATTTCAACGCGCTCTGGACCGCTGTAATAGTCGCCTTCGGGCTGATCGCGCTCGCCTCCAGCGTCTATCTGATCTACGTATTGGAGATCCTCAAGCTGCGCCGCGGGCGGATCAACCCGGAGACGGGAGAATTCGAAGCGATCCAGCCGCCCGACTCTCCAGGGTAGTGGCAAGACTCACGAACTGGCTCTGCAAAGCGGTTCCGTGGGTCTTTCGGATATAGTCGCGCGTCCGCCCGCTCGGCTGAGCCGGGCGGATTTTATGTCTCCTCCCAAGTTCGTCGACCCGCTGATGCTCATCGCCGCGCTCGCAGTCTTTCTGCTCGGAGGCTTCTCCATGCTCGGCTATGCGGTGGGCGCAAGCGCCTGGCTTGCCCAGCGCGGTATCCAGGCGTTCGCCAATCGGCGATCGAAGCGGGAACTGGCCGCCGGGAATCGCCAAAAGGCGATGGGCGTGGTCGGCGCGACGACCCTCGGCCGCGTCTGGCTGATGACCACCGCGGTCCTGGTGGTCGGCCTGATCGA
>DATCBF010000090.1:0-2288 GCA_036512025.1 Solirubrobacterales bacterium | reverse complement strand
CATTGACGAGTTGGGCTCGAAGCTCACCGGCGATCCGTGATTGGCAGCATCCATTCTGACTATGTTCAGGATGCACCCCAGATTCCAGAGAGAGGCAGAACCCGAGATGGCGAGGATGAGAGCGATGCAGGTTCCCGAAGCCGGAGCGGACTTCGAACTGGTCGAGCGCGAGGTGCCGGAGCCCGGCTTTGGCGAGGCGCTGATCCGCGTCCACGCCTGCGGTGTCTGCCACAGCGACATGTTCGCCAAGGAGGGCGGCTACCCGGGCGTCTCCCATCCCCTGGTCCCCGGGCACGAGATCGCCGGCGCCATCGAGAAGCTCGGCGAGGGCGTGCACGGCTGGGAGGTCGGCCAGCGGGTCGGCGTGGGCTGGTTTGGGGGCAACTGCGGCTACTGCGAATGGTGCCGGCGCGGCTCGCTGATCGACTGCGAGAACATGGAGATCCCCGGGATCACGATGGACGGCGGCTACGCCGACTATGTCGTCGTCCGGGCCAACGCGATGGCCTCGATGCCCGAGGACCTGACCGCCGAGGAAGCCGGCCCTCTGCTCTGCGCGGGGATCACGACGTACAACGCGCTGCGCACCAGCGGCGCCCGCGGCGGTGACCGCGTGGCCATCCTCGGCGTCGGTGGCCTCGGCCATCTCGGTGTCCAGTTCGCCAACAGGCTCGGCTTCGAGACCGTGGCCATCGCCCGCGGGACCGGTAAGGAGGAACTGGCCCGCAAGCTCGGCGCCCACCACTACGTCGACAGCACCGCCGGCGATCCCGCCGAGGCCCTGCAGAAGCTCGGCGGCGTCGACCTCATCCTGTCGACCGTGACCAGCTCCGACGCCATGGGAGCCGTCTTCGGCGGGCTGCGCCCGAACGGCAAGCTGCTCGTGGTCGGCGCCTCGATGGAGCCCATCCCGGTACCGGCGGCCATGCTCATCGGCGGCTCGAAGACGATCGCCGGTCACGCCTCGGGCACCTCGATCGACTCCGAGGACACGCTCAACTTCAGCGTGCTCTCCGGCGTGCATCCGATGATCGAGACCGTCCCCCTCGAGCGCGCGGCGGAGGCCTACGAGAAGATGCTGAGCGGCGACGCGCGGTTCCGGATGGTCATCACCACCGGCGCCTGAGGGCTCCAGCCCTCACCACCGGAGCCTCAGAACGCGGGGAGCTCCCGGTAGTCGCCCCAGATCTCCTGGAGCGCGGAGACGATCTCCCCCTCGGAGACCCCGGCCCGTCCGGCGTCCAGGAACAGCGGCATCAGGTTCTGATCTCCGGCGCCGGCGGCCTTGATCTTCTCCAGGCAAGCGCTCACCGCAGCCTCGTCGCGCTGAGCGCGAATGGCCTGCACGCGGTTGATCTGCTTTTGCTCGAGTGCGGGATCGATGCGGAGGATCTCGGTGGCCTGCTCATCACCCTCGGTGAAGCGGTTCACGCCCACCACGGTGCGTCGCCCGGAGTCGATCTCCATCTGCAGCTCAAACGCGGCGTCGGCGATCTCGCGCTGGGGGTAGCCCTGCTTGACGGCCTCGACCATGCCGCCGAGCTCGTCGATCTTGGCGAAGTACTCGTACGCCTGGGCCTCCATCTGATCGGTGAGGGCCTCGATGAAGTAGGCCCCGCCGAGCGGGTCGATGGTGTTGGCCACGCCGGTCTCCTCGGCGATGATCTGCTGGGTGCGCAGCGCGATCCGCACGGCGTCCTCGGTGGGCAGGGCGAGCGCCTCGTCATAGCTGTTGGTATGCAGCGACTGCGTGCCGCCGAGCACGCCGGCCAGCGCCTCGATCGCCGTGCGGACGATGTTGTTGAGGGGCTGCTGGGCGGTGAGGGACACGCCGGCGGTCTGGGTGTGGAAGCGCATCCGCCAGGACTCGGGCTGGCGCGCGCCAAAGGTCTCGCGCAGCTCACGGGCCCAGATGCGGCGCGCGGCCCGGTACTTGGCGATCTCCTCGAAGAAGTCGATCTGGGCGTTGAAGAAGAACGACAGGCGGGGCGCGAAGTCATCCACGTCAAGACCGCGGGCCACGGCGTGCTCGACGTATGTGAGCCCGTCCTTGAGCGTGAAGGCGAGCTCCTGGGCGGCGGTCGAGCCGGCCTCCCGGATGTGGTAGCCGGAGATGCTGATCGGGTGCCAGCGCGGCATGCGTCCGGTGCACCACTCCACCATGTCCGTGATCAGCCGCATCGCCGGATCAACCGGGAAGCACCACTCCTTCTGGGCGATGTATTCCTTGAGGATGTCAGTCTGGATCGTGCCGCCGAGCTTCTCGGGGGGAATGCCCTGGCGCTCAG
>DATCBF010000089.1:0-3791 GCA_036512025.1 Solirubrobacterales bacterium | reverse complement strand
GAGCGCGCTCAGCGCCGCGATTCCCGCATGAAGCACGGCCCGACGCGACCGATTGCCGATCGTCCGGTCCCGTCGTAATGCCTCTTTCCGCCCGTGGCGGTCTCTGCCTACCTTCATTTCTCTTTCCAGGCGCTTACGGGGTTAGCTGACGGGCTCGCGCTGAAAGAGCTGCGCTACGACGGCATAAGCCGGCGATTCGCCCCAACATTTGGGTCCCCCGATCTCCGCGATATGTAGGCGAAGATTCAGCGAGTGTGCGCGGCACATTAGCAAAAGCTAAGACGGAATTATGTGAACCTTTGTAGAAGCTCTTTTTCTCATCCACGCTCCCTAGATCGGCAGGTCATGAGCACTGGAGCAGCGGTGCACGCGACCGCCCGCCAGGCATAGGAAAGGCCCCCTTGCGGAGGCCTTTCCCTTAGCGGGCCTGTAAGCCGGATCCTGTCTTAAACGACCATCTGTCTCTCCTGGGCCGAAGCCTCGGAGGGGCCGCTTGCGCGGCCCTGCGACCTACCTGGACCTCGCCGAGCCGGGTCAACGGTCCTGCTTGGCCTTGCACCGGGCGGGGTTTGCCTGGCCGCCGCGTCACCGCGACGCCGGTGCGCTCTTACCGCACCTTTTCACCTTTGCCTGTACGCGGCTCACGTGTGGCCGCGCCATCGGCCGTGTATTTCTGTGGCACTGTCCCGCGGGTTTCCCCGGGTGGGCGTTACCCACCGCCTTGCCCTTCGGTGTCCGGACTTTCCTCGAGGGGTTTTCTCTCCCCCCGCGGCCGTTCGGCCCGCTCCTCGATGGTAGCGCCAACCGGCGCCCGCTTCCGCTGTTCCTTATCCCTGCATAACAGCGAAAAGGAACAGCGGAAGCGCCATCGCGCGGTATCGTCGCCCGATGCGAGGAGCGGTGGTGACGGGAGCAGGTGGCGGGCTCGGACGGGAGATCGCCTCCGAGCTGGATCGACGCGGCTACACGGTGCGCGTCACCGACGTCGACGGCGAGGCTGCGCAGCGAACAGCCGCGACGATCGGAGGAGACGCGACCGGCTCGGCTCTCGACGTTCGCGACGAGGCGGCCTGCCGGGCGACGGCGGCCGAGACGGTCGAGCGAGTGGGGTCGCTTGACCTTTGGGTCAACAACGCCGGCGTCCTCTTCACCGGCTCGAGCTGGGAGCAGGACGAGGGCACGCGGCGGACGATGATCGAGGTCAACGCGATCGGCACGATGAACGGGACCGTGGCGGCCCTGGATCAGATGAGGCAGGCCGGCCGCGGGCACGTGATCAACGTCGTCTCGCTGGCCGGGATCGTCGCCGCGCCGGGAGAGGTGACCTACTCGGCGAGCAAGCACGCGGCGATGGCGTTCACGCTGGGCACCCTCTTCGACCTCCGCCGCGCCGGCATTGACGGAATCGATATCTCGGCGGTGTGCCCGGACGGGATATGGACCCCGATGCTCGAAGACAAACTCGACGACCCCGAGGCGGCGGGCTCCTTCTCGGGGCACCTGCTGACGGCGGAGGAGGTGGCCCACGAGGTCGGCAAGCTGACCGAGCGGCCGCGCCCGATCCTGATCCTTCCCCGCTGGCGCGGCCTGCAGATGCGCCTCGTCGACCTCTTCCCGAGCCTCACCACGCGGATGCTGCCGCTGGTCATGGCCGACGCGCGACGGCGTCAGCGGCGATACAAACGGCTCATAGAGTCCGGCCGCTGGCCGAAGTAGCGGCGTCTAGACCTTGCGGAAGACGCCGACGACGCGGCCGAGAACCCGGGCTTCGGTGCTCAGGATCGGCTCCATTGCGTCGTTCTCGGGCTGGAGGCGGATGTGGTCCTTCTCGCGGAAGAACCGCTTCACCGTTGCCTCCTCGCCGATCAGCGCGACGACGATCTCACCGTTGACGGCATCGTCGGCGGGCCTGACGACCACGTAGTCGCCCTCGAGGATGCCGGCCTTGATCATGCTTTCGCCGCGGACCTGGAGGATGTAGTCACCGTCCTCACCGCCGATCACGTCGGGGACTTCCAGGTACTCCTCGATGTTCTCCTCAGCGAGGATCGGCTCGCCGGCGGCGACCTGGCCTACCAGCGGGATCCCGCTCTCGGGCCGAATCGTCCGCTTCGCCCTGTCGAACAGAAGCTCGATCGCGCGCGGTTTCGACGGGTCGCGCCGCAACAGGCCGATCTTCTCCAAGTTCGACAGGTGGGCATGGACCGTCGAGGAAGAGTGCAGCCCCACCGCTTTGCCAATCTCGCGAACGGTCGGCGGGTAGCCGGTCTTGGCCGCATAGCGGCCAATGAAATCGAAGATCTCCTTCTGCCTCTTGGTCAGATCCAGGTCCACCATCGTCTCTTCCTCTCATCCCTTCGACTCGGGGCACAAAACCGTTCGAACAAGTGTTCGCAGGCTACCGGCTCCTCCGGATACGTGCAAGGAAAGCAGGTGCCTGGTGCCAAACATCTAGAATCATTCGCCCTCGAGCGGCTGTGGCGGAACTGGTAGACGCGCAAGGTTGAGGGCCTTGTGGGTGGCAACACCCGTGATGGTTCGACTCCATTCAGCCGCATCGGCAAAGCCCCGCCATGGCGGGGCTTTGCTTGGACACAGAGCCTGCCAGCCTTGGCGGCGACGGCGGTCCGGCGGCTAGTCGGAAATCGAGTCCGAGAGCGTGGGCACGCTCGCGAGTTCGCCGTTTCGGATGGGAAATATGACGACGGGTTTGGTGATGCCGTGGGCCTCGACCCACGCTAGTCCACGTCGCTGCGCTTCTGGGATCAGGTCGGCGAGATGATCGTCACCCTCGTTGGCGCCAAGACTGGCGACGGCGCCGATGTAAACGGCATCGGTGTCGTACCAGACGCCAAATGAGACGGTCATCGGCTTGTCGGCGTAGCCCTCCCTGCGTCGGCGCTCCAGCATCTCTGTCAGCGGCTCACGGAACTTTCGCTCCCAGAGCCAGTCACAGATCTTGCCGATCGCCCACTGACCGACCGCCGCGGCGATGAAGAGGCTGATGGCGACGATCGCGTCGTCGGCGCCGAAGACGGCGGTCGGCTCGAGTCGACGTTTGCTGGACAACAAAGTTGGGGGTAGGTGCAGCGAGCCACCGACGTCCCCTACGAACTCGAACCCTTCGGCCTCCAGGCTCTCGCCCGCCGGAGACCAGAACTCCTTGTGAAAGTCCCTCTCGCTGGCCGAGCCGTAGGAGGTGATCGAGTATGCGCGTACGGCGACATCGCTCAGGGCCGGCTCCTCGTCAGTCATGCCTCGAAGACTCGTCGAATGGGGGCCGTTCGTCAACCACCGGGCCCCCGCCTCCCCTATTTCTCCCTGCACGAGTCCTGCCTGTCTCGCGCATAAACTGCGCCGATGCCGAACATCTACAGGCCGACGTTCGAGGACGGCGATCGGCCGCGGGGATTTCGAGGGCGACGCGCCCGCATCGGGTATGAACTCGGCGCCGAGCTGGTCGGGGCGAGCCTGTGGGAGCTGCCTCCCGGCGAGGCGGCCTACCCGTACCACTTCCACTATGCCGACGAGGAGCTCGTGATCGTGCTCTCGGGACGCCCGTCCTTGCGCACTCCCGAGGGAATCCGCGAGTTGGAAGAGGGCGAGGCGTTGCGCTTCCCACTTGGTGAGGAGGGGGCGCATCAGATCCTTAACCAGACCGACGGGGTAGTGACGTTCCTGGCCGTCAGCAGTCACGGCCGCCCCGACGTCGTCGTCTATCCCGACTCGGACAAGATCGGGGTCGGAGAGCGGCTTCCCGAGGGCGGTGGGCTGCGTGCTTTCTTTCGCCG
>DATCBF010000088.1:0-12142 GCA_036512025.1 Solirubrobacterales bacterium | reverse complement strand
CGCGACGGGTGGGCGAACAGCCCCAACGCGAACCGGAACCCCTCCCCCACCGTCGCCGGGACCCTGGCGATTTTTTGCGCCATCGCGGTGCCGCGCTCGCCGCGGGCAAAGGGGGCGATCCGCCGCTCCAGGTCGTGGGGGATGAGAGCGATCAGGATCCCGAGCGCGAGCAGCAGGCCCGCGACCCCGGCCGGGATGATCGTCAGCTCGACAGAGCGGTTGCCGTCGAGGACGCCGGTGCGCAGGAGGATGCCGAAGACGATCAGGGCAATCGGGTAGAAGGCGTAATGGAGGGTGATGAAGGCGACCATCCGCCGGGCGACGTCGCGGGTGTGCATGCCGGCCTTGCGCAGCGCCCAGTAAGTGAGGGCGATCCCTCCCGCGCCACCGGCCGAGAAGAGCAGCGTCGCCGCCAAGCCGGCCATGTTTATCTCGTAGGTCTCCTTCCAGCTCAACCGCAGCGCGTTGCCGCCGACAACCGCCTTGAAGAGGGCGGTGTAGGTGGCGAAGGCGATGACGTTGAAGCCGATCGCGACTGCGATCCATACCGGCTCCGCGTCGCCGAGCTTGCTGACCGCGTCGCCGAGCCCGACCAGCTTCGGGAAGAGAAAGTAGATCCCGATTAGCAGCGCCAGGATGACTATCAGCGTCTGAACCAGCCGCCGCGTTGTGAACAGCGGCAGCTCGACGATGCCGTTGCCGTTCGCCGAATCCTCCGGAGACACAACTGGGAAGCTACCCGCTCGCGATCCTCTCCAAGCGCTGCAGGGTGCGGTTGACCCCGGCAACCAGCGGTTCGGCCAGCGGCTCGCCGCGCCTGACGAGCGCGACCAGCGCCGCCCCGGCGACCAGATCGGTCACGTAGTGCTCGCCCAGATAGACGAGGCCGAAGCCGAGCGTCAGCGCGTAGCTCCAGCCGACCGCGCCCTCGACCGGCCCGGCCTCGGAGAGAAGCAGCGCCGCCATCAGTGCGGTGGCGAAATGCAGCGACGGCATCGCCGCCCAGGGGTTGCCGCCAAGCGTCTCGTACATCGACGGCCAGGCCGACCCCCAGGTCTCCTCGCCGACCTCGACCATGATCCGCCGCACCTCCTCACCGGTCAGCTTCTGCTCCGAGGACCACCAGGGCGGCGCCGTCGGCGCCGCGAAATAGACGGCGCAGCCGATGTCGAAAACCGCCGCCAGTTGGCGAGCCGAGCGTGGAAAGCGGTCGTTGTGGCGGACCAGGATCAGCGCCAGCGCCAGGTAGGGCTCGAAGAACCAGAGCCAGTGAGTCCAGGTGAGAAAGCGGTCGAGGACTTTGACGTGGCGGAAGCGAGAGAGAGCCAGCTGCAAGCGGGCGTTGGGAAGGCGGCCGCCCCCGAGCGCCCTGTCGAGGACGATCGGGTATCGGGTCAAGAGGCGGGCGCGAAGGCGCTCGGGATCGTCGAAGGGAATCTCGTGAACCATCGTGAAGGCCCACATCTGCATCGAGAAGAGAGCCACGTCTCGCTTCTTGGAGCGAGGGCTGAGAACGGCAAGCGCCAGCGGCCCCCCGAAACAGGCCAAAACCGTGGCCGGAGCAGGGATGCGCGCCCTCCGCCGCAACAGCGGCACGGCCACCGCCGCCGCGACGGCGCCGGCTGCTCCGGCGCGTATCGCGGCCCGCAGCGCCGGAGATGGCCGGGACGGGCTCCGCATAAGGGCGGCGAGTATAGGTTGGGCCAAGTGGGCGGGCGCCGCGCCGCGCCGGGCTGCGTGATTAGAATGGCCGCGCTTTGGCGCCGCACTCTCCTGGCACTGACCAGATCGACACTTTGCTTTGGATCGGCTTCGTTGCCGCGGCCATTGTCGTGGTCGCGATCAACGCCGCGCTGATCTACGCCGTACGCCGTTATCGCAGCGAGCGCGGGGCCGAGCCGCGCCAGCTCAGGAGCGGCCGCCGCATCCAGTTCCGGGTCGGAGCGGTGCTGACCGTCTTCGCCGCGGCGATCCTCGTCCTCAGCATCGTCTTCACCGACAAGGCTCGCGAGGTCCCGACGACCGGGCCCGCCGGCCTCAAGCTCGCCAAATCCGAGCCGCTGACGATCAAAGCGACCGGCCAGCAGTGGCTGTGGCGCTACGAATACCCCAACGGCTCTTTTTCCTATTACAAGCTGGTCGTCCCGGTCGACACCGCGGTCGACCTTGACCTCGCTTCTACCGACGTGATCCACACCTGGGACGTGCCCGACCTGGCCGGCAAGCGCGACGCGGTGCCCGGCAAGGCCAGCACGGTCGTCTTCCGTGCCGACGAAGAAGGCACCTTCACGGGCCAGTCGGCAACCCTCTCGGGACAGGCCTACGGGGCAATGCGGACCGAGGTGGAAGTCGTTTCCCCGCAGGCCTACAAAGAATTCATCGCCTCTCAGAAGACCGAAATCCAGGCAGCCCAGGACCGAGTCGTCAGCCTGATCCAGAACGGAGAAGTGCCATGAGCGCCCGGCCCGAGCTCGTCGTCGACGGATTCCCCAAGCGTCGGCCGCGCTGGATCCAGATCGCCACCAGCGCCGACCACAAGGACGTCGGCCTGATGCTGATCGTCGGCGCCCTGGGATTCCTCTTCATCGCCCTGATCGAGCTGCTGTTGATGCGGCTGCAGCTGGCGATTCCGGAGAACACCTTCCTCGCCCCCCAGACCTTCAACCGGATGCTCTCCCTGTACGGGGCAACGGCGATCTTCCTCTTCGCGATCCCGCTGGCGCTGGGGCTCATCTACTACGTGGTGCCGCTGCAGATAGGGGCCCGCGGCACCGCCCTGCCGCGCCTCGGCCAGCTCGGCGTCTGGCTCTATATAGCTGGCGCGACGGTGCTCTACGCCGGCTTCCTCTTCACGCCGTCGGAGGCCGGGGTCAACCCGTTCGCGCCGCTGTCGGAGCTTGCCTTCCTCCCCAACAACGGGGTCGACGCCTGGGCGACGGCGACCGGGATGATCGTGCTCGGCTTCGTCCTGATCGCGGTCAACATGGTGACCACGACCCGCAACATGCGCGCCCCTGGGATGGCCTGGCGACGGGTGCCGGTCTTTGCCTGGGCGGGCGCCGTCTGCTCCTGGCTGCTGCTGGTGATCGGTCCGGTGATGCTGGGCGCAGTGACGATGCTGTTGATCGATCGCAACTTCGACGGGATCTTCTTCGCTGACGGCTCCGGCGGGGCGCCGCTGCTCTGGGCGCATCTGAGCTGGATCTTCTACACCGGCGCCTACATGTTGATCCTGATCACGGCGCTTGCCGCGATCGCCGAGATCGTCCCCGTCTTCGCCCGCAAACCCCTCTTCAACCGTGGGGCCGTGATGGGCTCTCTGGTCGCGATCGCCGTGATCGGCACCCTCGCCTGGATGCAGAACATGCTGACCTCGCCGATCGGGATCGGCTGGATGTACTTCGCGATGATCATGTCGCTGGCGCTGATCGTCCCCTTCGGGCTGATCGTCTTCAACCTGATCGCGACGATGGTCGGTGGCACCCTGCGGATGCGGGCGCCGCTGCTGTTCGCGATCGGCGCCGTCTCGATGATCTCGATCGGCCTCGGCGCTGAGATCTCGCACTCGATGGTCGCCGCCGCCTGGCAGCTGAAGAACACGACAGATGCGACCGCGGCCACCCACTTCGCCCTGATCGGCGGCGGCGTCTTCGGCGGCTTCGCCGCGCTTCACTTCTGGTTCCCGAAGATGACCGGCCGGACGATGGGCGAGAGCCTGGCGCGGATCTCGTTCTGGACGATGGTGATCGGCATCCTGCTCGCCTTCGTCCCGCTCTTCCTCGCCGGCGGCGAGCAGGGCGAGGTCATCGACGCCTACAAGTTCTTCGACGGCACCGGCGTCAACGCCTACAACCTGATCGCCTCGATCGGGACCTTCGTGCTGGCGATAGGGATCATTCTCACCCTCGTCAACGCGGTCGTCAGCCGCGAAAACGGCGCCGAGGCCGGGCATGACCAGTGGGGCGCCGACTCGCTCGAGTGGTTCGCCCTCTCCCCGCCCGAGCCCCACAACTTCGACGTGCTCCCCGATGTGCGCAGCTCGCAGCCGATGCGCGACATCCGCGACGCGATCTCCCACCGCACCGGCGGCGCTGCCTCGCAGCCGGCTCGCGAGTCCCAGCCAGTAGCCTGAGCGCCATGAGCGGCGCCCAGACCGTGGCCATCTCGCAGCGCCCGATGGCGCTGACGGTCCTGCGCGACTACGTGACGCTGACCAAGCCGAAGGTGCAGTCGCTGCTGCTGCTGACCACGATCACGACGATGTACGTGGCCGGCGATCCCTCGCTCGGCCTCGTCTTCCTCACCTGCCTGGGCGGCTCGCTGTCCGCCGGTGGCGCCGGGGCGATCAACCACGCGGTCGACCGTGACATCGACCGGATCATGGCCCGCACCGCCGACCGGCCCGTGGCAAGTGGCCGGGTCTCGCCCGCGGCCGCGATCGCTTTCGGCTCGCTTCTCGGGCTGGCATCGTTCACGTTGCTCTCGCTGACGGTCAATCCTCTGGCAGCGGCGCTCTCGCTCTCCGGGCTGCTCGGCTACGTCTTCGTCTACACCCTCTGGCTCAAGCGCACGACCCCGCAGAACATCGTCATCGGCGGCGCCTTCGGGGCGGTGCCACCGCTGGTCGCCTGGGCCGCCGTCACGGGCGGGCTCGACGGCACCGCTCTCTACCTCTTCGCGATCGTCTTCTTCTGGACCCCGCCCCACTTCTGGGCCCTCTCGCTGCTGATGAAGGACGAGTACGCGAAGGCCGGCATCCCGATGCTCCCCGTCGTCCGCGGCGAGGACGAGACCCGCCGCCAGATCCTGCTCTACACGGTGCTGCTCTACGCGGTCACCCAGCTGCCGTTCTGCGCCGGCGGCTTCGGGGTCGCCTATCTGGTCGGCTCGATGACGCTCGGCGCCGGCTTCATCTACTGCGCCGTGCGCCTGCTGCGCAGCGCCGACCGCCGCTGGGCACTGCGGACCTACCTCTTCTCACTGGCCTATCTGGCGCTGCTCTTCATCTCGATGCCGCTCGACCGGTTGATCTAGTAGAAATCTGGCCATGGATCGCGAGACCGCAAGGCGCAACATGACAACGGGGCTGATGACCGGCGGCTTCGCTGCGGCAATCTTCGCCCTCTCCTTCGTCGTCGCCTTTCTCTATATCGCCCAGTAGGCAGACGATGAGCGAGCACCAAGACATACCCGAGCCCGGCGAGATGGTCTACGTGCCACGGCCCTCCTGGGCGCCGGTCTTCTTCGGTTTCGCGGTCGCGGCGATGGTCGTCGGGATCTACGGCGAGGGATTCATGGTCCGCGGCTGGATCTACTCGATCATCGGCATCGTCGTCTTCCTCTTCGCCTTCCGGACTCTGGTCCGCAGCGGCATCCGCGACTACTTCAGTCTGCCGCGCAAGCAGCGCGTGCGTGGCGCCGTCTTGCCAGTAGAGACGATTTCTCCGCCGCAGCCCTAGCCGATTGCTACAGGCGGGTCGGGCGTGCGGGTGGCGGGGGCCTCTGCGGGAATTGACCACCATGCGCTTCGCGCATGGTGGAACTAAGTGCGCGGCTGCGCCGCGCAGGAACCGGATTGCATTTCCGCCGCTTCGCGACATTCCCGCAGAGGCCCACCCGCCACCCGCTCTCGAAGCACGCCCGAGCTTTCAAGCACTCTCTGAGTCAAAGAAGCTTTCTGTCGGCCTGGCACCGCGTTTAAAAGCTTGTGTTCTCGGGGCGCTGCGAGGGACGGGCCTGGGCGTCCTGCGGGCGAATGTCGCCGCAGGCGGCGAAATGCAATCTGTCTATTGCGCGGCGTAGCCGCGCTCTGACATCCGAGTCCGCGACAGGCGGACGAGTCAATTCGCCCGCAGGGCGCCCAGGCCCGTCCCACCACCACCCCACGAAGCCAGCCCCTCAACCCGGCGTCATACCCGAAGTAGCCCCCTCCGACGTCCAGACGCGGACTATGTCGCGCATCGAGAGCACGCCGACCAGCTCCGGCCCGTCGTAGACGACCAGATGGCGGATCCGTCGCCGCGACATCTCCGAGGCCGCCCGCTCGAGGCTCCAATCCGGCGAGGCGGCGATGACGCTGTCGCTCATGTGGGCGGCGACGCGCTCGGAGTCCGGGTCCTGACCGTTGCCGAGCGAGATCAGGATGTCGCGCTCGGTGACAATCCGGGGCACCGGCGACTCGGTATCCGTGACCAGCGCCGCGCCCGTTCCCTTTTCCACCATCATCGCCGCCGCCTCGCGCAGGCTGTGCGACGGGCCCACCGCGAGAACCACCTCCGACATCCCTTCGCGTACTTGCATGACCTCACCTCCATCGAGGAATTTACAGCTCGTGCGAATCGCCTCAAGCCTACCCCACCCCAGGCGGTAGGCACCCGCTTGCACCGGGGCCTGGACATATAGAATCCGGCGCGCTCCGAGCCTCCGATGCCGAACCTGCCGAACCCCACTCGTCCCCTGCTCCTTCTTGCCGCTCTGGCGGCCCTGGCACTGCCCGTGGCCGGCTGTGGGACCAGCACCGCGAACGTCGAACGAGGTCGCGTCCTCTTCGTCCAGAAATGCGGCGTCTGCCACGAAATGTCGCAGGCCGGCACCAGCGCCCAGATCGGCCCCAACCTCGATGACGCCTTCGCCGCCGCCCGCGAAGCCGGCGAGGGCGGAGACACGATCGAAGGGATCGTCAAGACCCAGGTCGGCTTCCCCCGGCCGAGCAACAGCGACGCGGCGGTCTCGATGCCGCGCGACGTCGTCAGCGGTCAGGACCTCGAGGACGTGGCCGCCTACGTCGGCCGTTACGCCGGAGTGCCCGGCGCCGCGCCCCCGACCGTCCCGGGCGGGCCCGGCGCCCAGGTCTTCGCCAACAACGGCTGCGGCACCTGTCACACGCTTGCCGCGGCGAAGTCCGGCGGGGTCACCGGGCCGAACCTCGACGAAGTCCTGCCCGGCCAGACCGAAGCGATGATCCACGAATCGATCGTCGATCCAAACGCCCAGATCGCCAAGGGCTACCCGGCCAACGTGATGCCGCAGACCTTCAGCCAGTCGCTCAGTCCGAAAGAACTGGAACAGCTGGTCCAGTACCTGGCCGAATCGACCGCCGGCAAAGGCAAGTCGGGCGGCTCGAAGCCGGCCGGCGGCTGAGCCCGCTCGCCGGCGGCCGCACCGCGTCGCTGCAATCATCCTCCGGCGATGCGTGAGCGCCTGAATATCTCGCCGCAGCGCTACGCGCAGGTGAGCCTGATCGCGCTCGGGGCACTTGCGCTGATCGTCCTCACCGGCGCCGGCGTGCGCCTGACCGGGTCCGGCCTCGGCTGCCCGGACTGGCCCAAGTGCTACGGCCAGACCGTTCCCCCGCTCGACGCCCACGCGGTGATCGAGTTCGGCAACCGGGTGCTGACCGGCTTCGTCGGGCTGGCCGTTATCGCGGCCAGCGCCCTGGCCTGGCTCCGCAAGCCCTTCCGCTGGCACCTTGCCTTCTTCGGCGCTCTATTGCCACTCGGCGTGATCGGCCAGGCGATCCTCGGCGCCCTGGTCGTCAAGTACCACCTGGCCCCGGGGCTGGTCATGAGCCACTTCATCCTCTCGATGATGCTGCTCGACGCCTCGTTCGCGCTGGCCTGGTGCTCGCGTTACGAGCCCGGCGAGCGCCGTGCCTCCGGCGATCGCCTCGGGGTCTGGGCGGTCCGCTGCCTGATCCCGCTGGGGCAGCTGACGATCGCCGCCGGCACGGTCGCGACGGCGGCGGGCCCACATGCAGGCGCCCACGCGGGGCAGCTTGTGCACCGCTTTACCTTCGAGGGCTCCAAGACCCTCGAATGGGTGGTCCAGCGCCATGCCGTGATCGCCACTGTGTTCGGCCTGGCCTCAATCGGCGTCTGGCTGCTCCTGCGACGCGATGGGGGCGATGACCGGGCCATAAGGCCGCTCTCGGTCGTAATCGGCCTGCTGGCCCTACAGGGGCTTGTAGGAGGCCTACAGTGGGCCCTGAAGCTGCCGACGGAGATCGTCTGGGTCCACGTCGCCCTGGCGACCGTGAGCTGGCTGGCGATGCTGTGGACGGTCGCCACCGCCGGGCGGATCGATCCCGGCCCCGCTGCCGCCCAAACCGGCGCCCACACAGCACGGAAAGGCGAGGCTCCGGCCCTGGCTCAGAGCTGAGTGAGGATCAATCCGAGCTGAGTCGCCATCACCCCGACCAGCGCCGCGAACATCACAGCGCCGAACTAATCGTGCGCTGGATCGCGTCGAAGCGCTCATTCATCGCGTCGAACTTGGCATCGGAGCGCTCGCTCGTCGCGTCGAACTTGGCGTCAAGTAAATCGAACTTGGATTCAAACTTGGCATCGAGAGCATCGAAGCGGACATCGATGCGCTCGAACCCCGCCTCCAGGCGACGACCCAATCCATCGACCTTGTGATTCAGATCGTCGAGACGGTCGTCTGTCCAGCTTTCCCGCATCGTTTCCATGATGGCAGAGTCGCAGACAAAACATTACGCTTGGCGCCGGCTTCGTGCCGATTTTGAAACCTAAGAATTACTTTTCAGCCACCGGTATCCGTGCGCCACCCCGGCGCAGACAAGCACCAACCCCCAGAGCGCCCCGAACAACGGCTGCGTCAGCAGGGTGAGCGCGATCACGGATCCGGCCGCGATCCCGACGATCACAACCCACCGAAACACCGCCTCCTCGGAAATCCTCATACGTCCGACGACTCTGCCAGACGCCGGATCGCGAAAAGCCTCAGAGGATGTAAACAGCCGTGTAGACGACGATCCACATCACATCCACGAAGTGCCAGTAGATGCCCGGAACCTCGACCCCGAGGTGATCCTCTGCATTGGGGCCGAAATGGCCCCGCATGGCGCGGATCGTGGCGAAGCTGAGCAGGATCAAGCCGACGAAGACGTGGGCGCCGTGCAGGCCGGTGAGCCCGTAGAAGATCGAGCCGAAGGCGAGGTCGCGGGCACTGAAGCCGATGTGGACGTACTCGTTGAGCTGGATGAAGAGGAAGGTCAAGCCCAGCATCCAGGTCAGGATCAGGCCCAGCTTGAGGCCGTTGCGGTTGCCGCGGCGAATCGACTCGAGGGCATAGTGGATCGTGAAGCTGGAGGAGACCAGGATCGCCGTGTTGACTCCGGCCACAGCGACTGGGAGTTCGTAGGGGTGCGGCGGCCAGGCGGGCGGGTCGACGACAACGCGGAGGAAGAAATAGGAGGCGAAGAAAGCGCCGAACAGCATCACCTCCGAAACGATGAAAAGCAGGATCCCAAGCGTCTGTTTGTCGATGCGGGAGCTTTTATTCGCCTCGGGCGGGCCGTGATGCTCCTCGGCGTGCCCGTGCTCTACCGCTACCGTCGCGCTCTCCATCAGGCCTCTCCCCCCTCGGCCACGGCCGCCGCGACAGCGGTGGCCGGGCGCCCTACCTCGATGTGCTCGACAGGCTTCTCGGTCAGCTCGCGCACGCGGCCGATCAAGTCGTCCTCGAGCCAGCGCGACTCCTCGCCCGCGAAGGTGGAGATCAGCACCTCGTCGATCCGGTAGTGCTCGACCGCATTCTTGACAGCGTGGAAGGGATCAGGGCTCATCGGCTGCCCGGTCGCGTCGATCTCAGCCCGGTACAACGCGGCCATCGTCGAGGCGAGGTCGCGAACGATCTCGGCCTCGGAGACGTCGTCGGAGCGCGGGCAGATCAGGGTGTAGCGATGGGGCCGATCGCCGGCCCGCTCCTTGAGCCGGTTGACCAGATCCGGAGTGGCGACGGTTTTAGTGGCGACCACCAGTGTGTGGATCACGTCCCAGGCGATCGAGTCCTCACCGATCCGGACCGGGATGTGGGTCAGCGTCACCTCGGGCTCACAGCGATCGCGCGCCCACTCGACCAGATCCTTGCGACGAATGCCAAAGCGCGTCTCGTAAAGACAGGAAAGCAGCACCTCGCCCGGCTCATGGGCACGGACGGCGTCGTCGAGAGCCAGTGCCGAGTCGGGGTCCATGATCTCGCCGACCGACTCGATCCCAAACTCGGCCAGGACCGCCATCGTCACCTCGACCCGAGCGCGTGCAGCTTCCCGAAGCTCACCGGAATCGATCAGCTGGCCGGCGGCCGGCTGGTTCTGCGGGGCTGCGACGGCGACGTAGGGCGCTTTCCCGGCCCGCTCCCGCACCGCCTCCAAAAGCTTGCGACCGCCGGCGACCTCGTTGAGAAAGACCAGCAACGGCCGGCTCTCGCTCGTCTCGCTCATGCCGAACCCACCGTCGCCGGCTCCGGCGCCGGAACATCGGCTTCGCCGGCCATGATCGCGTGACGGGCGCCGGGCACCCCGTACTCGTAGGGACCGCCGACGACCCGCGGAATTTCATCGAAGTTGTAGATCGGGGGCGGCGAGGAGACCTGCCACTCGATCGAGTTTGCCCGCCAGGGGTTGGCCACGGCCTTCGGGCCGAAGCGCCAGCTGACGATCATGTTGTAAAGGAAGACCAGCTGGATGGCGCCGAGCATGAAGGCGAAGCAGCTGATCAGCAGGTTCCAGTTGCCGAACTGACTGGCATAGTCGGCGACCCGTCGCGGCATCCCGTCCATCCCGATCCAGTGCATCGGGATGAAGGTGCCCCAGGTGCCGATCAGGGTGCCCCAGAAGTGGACCCGGCCCAGTTTCTCGTCGTACATGCGCCCGGTGATCTTCGGGAACCAGTGATAGATGCCCGAGAAAATCGTGAAGACCGAGCCACCGAAGAGCACGAAATGGATGTGGGCGACGATGAAATAGGTGTCGGAGACGTGGATGTCGATCGGCACCATGCCCAGCATGACCCCACTGATCCCGCCGATTGTGAAGGTGACGATGAAGGCGAGCGCGAACAGCATCGCCGTCGAATAGGTGTGAATCTTGCCGAAATAGAGCGTGCCTAACCAGGAGAAGATCTTGATCCCGGTCGGCACCGCGATCAGCAGGGTGGTGAACATCATCGGCACTCGCAACCAGCTGAACATGCCGGCCACGAACATGTGGTGGGCCCAGACCGAATAGCTGAGGACGACGATCCCGAGCAGGGCCAGAGCCATTAATCGATAGCCGAAGATCGGCTTTCGGGCATGGGTCGAAATGACCTCGCTGATGATCCCGAAACCGGGCAACATCATTATGTAGACGGCTGGGTGCGAATAGAACCAGAAGATGTGCTGGTAGCTGATGACATCGCCGCCACCGGTGAACTGGAAGAAGTTGGTGTGCAGGATGCGGTCGAAGAGGACCATGAACTGAGCGCCGGCGATGAAGGGCGTCGCGGCGACAACCAGCAGCGAGGTGGAGAGGTTGGCCCAGACCAGCAGCGGCATCCGCCAGAAGTTCATCCCGGGGGCACGCATGGTGATGATCGTGACCAGGAAGTTGAGCGCGGTGGCGATCGAGGACGCTCCCGCGAACTGCACACCGAGGTTGAAGAACGACTGCCCCAGCGGGGCGCCGGTGGAGAGCGGCGCGTAGCCGGTCCAGCCGGCGTCGAAGGCGCCGCCCGGAGCCAGGAAGCTGCTGACGAAGAGGATCCCGGCGATCGGCAGCATCCAGAAGCTGAGCGCGTTGAGGCGCGGGAAGGCCATGTCCGGCGCGCCGATCATCAAAGGCAGGACGTAGTTGGCGATGCCGGCGAAGACCGGAATCACGAAGACGAAGATCATCAGCGCCGCATGGGTCGAGAAGAGGCTGTTGTAGGTGCCGGCGTCGACGATCTGGGTGCCGGGCTGGGCCAGCTCGGCCCGGATCAGCATTGCCATCAGGCCGCCGAGGAAGAAGAAAAAGAAGGTCGTGCAGATGTACTGGATGCCGATCACCTTGTGATCGGTGTTGAAGTGGAAGTAGTCCTTCCAGCTCTTGGCGCCGTGCTGGGAGTGGTCCTCGGGAATCGTCGGCAGACCGGCGGCCCAGCGCAGCCAGTAGTCGAAGCAGCCGAAGCCGGCGAGGAAGCCGAGTGGAGCAAGGATCAGCGGCACGACGACGTGCGGGTAGCCGGTCTGTTCGGTCTGGTAGATCGGGAGGCCGGAGATCGAGCGCAGGGCGACGACCAAACCGAAGCCGAAGGCCGCCGCCAGCACCATGCCGAGCGCTCCTCGAATCCACCCCGGTCGCGTCATAGCCGCCGTCATC
>DATCBF010000087.1:0-5901 GCA_036512025.1 Solirubrobacterales bacterium | reverse complement strand
CGTTGCCAACATCCTCGCCAAGCCGCTGGCCGTACGCCGCCGTCCCGAGCGGGAGCTGCTCGCGGTGGTCGAGTCTCGGCAGGTGCCGATGCCCGTCTCCAGCTCTTTTCCGTCCGGGCACACCGCCTCGGCCTTCGCTTTTGCGACCGGGGTCGCCCACGTCGCGCCTGCGCTCTCGGCGCCGATGCGCGCCGCGGCGACCCTGGTCGGATACTCGCGAGTCCATACCGGTGTCCACTATCCCGGAGACGTCCTCGCCGGCGCCTTCTTGGGCATCTCTGTTGCCGAGATTGTCAATCGCCTACTCGACCGGCGGAGTCTCTAGGGCCGAAGGATCGCGATGTAGCGCCTTCTCACGAGAGCCTGGCGACGCCATATACAAGCGGCTCGACGATCGGCAGCGCCTTCGGCAGGCGCCCGCGCTCGACCCTCTCCAGGGTCAGCGGCGAGGCCTCGATCGTCGCGATCGTGTCGCGATTGCAGTGACAGCCGTCGGCCAGGAAGCGCCACGGCTTCTCGAAGCGGTCCTGCCAGCGGGCGGAGCCCGGGTCGTCGGCGCGGACGTGCTCGATGAAGAGCATCTGCCCGTCGGGATGAAGGATCCGGGCGACCTCGCGCAGCGCCGCCGCCGGATCGGGCACGGTGCACAGGACCAGGGTGAAGACGACGGTGTCGAAGCTCGCGTCCGCGAACGGCAACCGCTCGGCGGGGGCTTCGACCAGTGTCGCTGCGCTCCCCCGCGCCGCCAGTTTCGGCGCCAGCTTGCTTGCCATGTGCGGGTCCGGCTCGGCGAGGACGAGCGCAGAGACCGCCTCGGGATAGAGGTCGAGGTTGGCGCCGGTGCCGGCTCCGAGGTCGATGGTCCGCCCCTCCGCCGCCGCCAGCACTTCCCGGCGCATCTGGCGCAGGCCGGCATCTTCGGTCGCCTTCAGGCCGCGGTCGTAGATCGCGGCAAAACCACGCCCCCAGGTTGCGTCGTAGATACGACCCATCGCCGTTCCCGCCCGCTAGGCGGCGTCGCTGCCGGCCGCGGCCTTCTCGGCCTCGGCTGCCGTCTCGAGCCCGGGCTCGCTCTGCGCCGCCCGCTCCTCGTAGGCGCGACGGGCGCCGTGATCGACCTCGAACATCAGTTTGTCGAACTTCATCGCTCGCCCGAGTGCCTCGCGGACGCTGCGTGGCAGCAACCCGACCACTTTGAAGAAGATGCCGTTGCTGCGTGGCACCCAGACGTCGAAACGGCCGACTTCGAGCGCGTCGACGATCTCGCCGGCGACGTCGGTGGCCTCCACCGGTTTGATCCAGCGCTGGCCGACGCCGCTGGTCAGCTCGGTATTGACGACCGTCGGCATCACGCAATGGACCTCGACCCCGCTGCCGCGCAGCTCGAGATGCACCGCCTCGCTGAGGCCGACCACGGCGTGCTTGGTCGCCGAGTAGGTGGCGATGCCGGGGACGCCGCCTTTGCCGGCCTGGGAGGCGATGTTGACGATGTGACCATGACCGCGGGGGCGCATCCGCTCGATCGCCAGCTGGGTGCCGGTGATGACGCCGTGCAGATTGATGTCGATCTGTCGCTTGACCGACTCCTGGCTCTCGTCGACGAACGGCGTCACCGGCATGATCCCGGCGTTATTGATGATCACGTCGGCGGGCCCGAGCTGGCGCTCGGCCTCGTCGAGGAATTTGGCGAAGGAGGAGCGCTCGGTGACGTCGAGCGCCAGCGCGATCGTGCCGCCGCCCAGCGCCGCCGCTGTCTGCTCGGCCAGGACCAGGTCGAGATCGCCGATCGCCACCCGGCAACCTTTGCGGACCAGCGCGGTAGCGGTCGCCTTGCCGATGCCGCGGGCGCCGCCGGTGATCGCAACGACCTTGCCGTTCAGTGAGCGTCTCTCCTTGGCCATGCCTCTCCTCCCTAGGCGCGAGCTAGCTCGCGGGTTTGTAGACGGTCACGACCGCGGCGCCGCCGAGCCCGATGTTGTGCTGCAGGCCGACCTTGGCCCCCTCGACCTGGCGCTTATCGGCGCTGCCGCGCAGCTGCCATGTCAGCTCCGAACACTGCGCCAGGCCGGTCGCCCCAAGCGGGTGGCCCTTGGAGATCAGCCCGCCGGAGGGGTTGACGACGACCTTGCCGCCGTACGTCGTCGCCTCTTCCTCGACCAGCTTGTGCCCCTCGCCCTCGGCGGCGAAGCCGAGCGCTTCGTAGGTGATGAGCTCGTTGGCGCTGAAGCAGTCGTGCAACTCGCAGACGTCGACCTCGTCGGAGCTGAGCTGGGCCTCCTCGTAGGCGATCCGGGCCGCCTCCTTCGACATGTCTGAGCCGACGATCTTCATGCAGTCGGTGTCGGCTGCGAAGGTCGAGCTGAGGTCGGTCACCATTGCCTGGCCGGCGATCTCGATCGCCTGGTCCCAGAGGCCGTGCTCGTCGACGTAGCGCTCGGAGGCGACGATCGCGCAGGCCGATCCGTCGGAGGTCGGCGAGCACTGCAGCTTGGTCAGCGGGTCGTGGATCATCCGCGCGTCCTTGATGTCCTGCAGCGAGTACTCGTCCTGGAACTGGGCGTAGGGGTTGTTGACCGAGTGCTTGTGGTTCTTCCAGCCGATCCAGGCGTAGTGGTCGGCGGTCGAGCCGTACTTGTCCATGTGGTCGCGGCCGGCGTTGCCAAACATCTGCGGCGCCGGCGGCGACTGCTCCGGGTCGCGGATCTCGAACATGCGGGTGGCGTGCTTGTCGAGCGCGTTAGTGCGGTCGGTGTACTTGACGCCGAGCGAGCCCGGCTCCATCTTCTCGAAGCCGAGCGCCATCGCGCAGTCGACGAGGCCACCTTTGACCGCCTGGCGCGCCAGGAACAGCGCCGAGGAGCCGGTCGAGCAGTTGTTGTTGACGTTGACGACCGGGATCCCGGTCAGGCCGAGCTGGTAGAGCGCGCGCTGGCCGTAAGTCGAGTCGCCGTAGCAGTAGCCCGCGTAGGCCTGCTCGACGTCGGTGTACGGGATGCCCGAATCGGCGAGCGCCTTGTCGCCGGCCTCCTTGGCCCAGTCCGGGTAGTCGCCCTCCTTGGTGCCGGGCTTCTCGAACTTGGTCATTCCGACTCCGATGACGAACGTGCGATTGCTCAACTCTGGCTCTCCTATGGTCTTCCCGCCCGCGGGCGGCTTGGCTGCGTAGCCAGGAATCTAGCGCGCCGCGGCATTCGGGGTGGGTTCTGGGCGCCCGGCGCGGCTGCCTCTCCCCTCCCCCGGGTTCGGCCAGAGCAGGAAGGCGGCGCCGGAGATGACGATCCCGATCGCGGTTGCCCAGCCTCGCTGGCCGGCGGCATGCAGGGCTCCCTCTCCGAGCGAGTCGGCAAGCAGCACGGCGTAGGTGGTGATCGCCGCCGTGAAGAGCGCGTACTGGACCGTGAGCAGCCCGTAGGCGAAGGCGGTCGCGGCGGTCAGGGCGAGCGCGACGGCAACTCCCTCCCCTCCCAGCGCCTCGGCCAGAGCTGTCGCGATGACCAGGCCGAAGGCGGTGCCGACCGCGCGCAAAACCAGGCGGTGAAAGGTCTCGTCCTCCTCCGGGCGCATGACGAAGAGGATCGTCAGCGGGATCCAGAAGCCGTGCTGATCCATGTCGAGCAGCCGGTAGACGGCGACGCCGGCGGCAAGCGCGGCGCCGAAGCGCAGGCCGTGGCGGAAGCTGGTCGAGCGCAGGCTCAGATTAGTGGCCAGCTCCCGGCGGGCGTCGCGGCTGCTCCAAGCCTTCTCGGCGGCCTCCCCGTCGCGGTCCCCCAGCAACCACACGCAGAGCGAGAAGGTCGCCTGTAACAGCCCTCCCATGGTCGCGAGCAAGAGCGCCGGAAGGGCGTCGCCTGGGGAGAGAAACAGCCCCTGGGCGATCAGCAGCGAGAGCGCGACCGTGAGGCCGGCGATCGCCAGCCGCAGCGAGACGGCGAAGCAGTAGCCCGCCGCGGCGCCGACCACAGCCATCGCCAGCACGGCGGTGACGGGAGACTGGCTGCTGAGAACGCCAAGCGCGGCCATCAAGCCGATCGCGGGAGCGACGGCGGCCTGCCAGGCGGCTCGGGTTTGCGCCGGAGCGTCCAGGCCTGGGAACCCCGCCAGCAGGGCCCCGGTCGCAATCGCGCCCTTGGAAGAGGTGTTCAGCCCCAACTCGACCAGCAGGGCGATGCCGACCGGGACCGCAACCAGGGCGCCGCGTTTCAGCGCCGGGCCGGGCGCGCTGGGGCCGATCGTGAGCAGCCCCGAGGCCTGCAGCCGCCGAGCGGCGCCGCCGGCGTTGAACAGCGACTGGGGTCTCTGGCCGGGCGCCACCTGGCTGAGGGTAACCTGGGAGGCCGTGATTTTGGCCGTTTCAAGCACCGACCCGGCGGCGGGCATCGGCATCCTCGCCGCTCTGGTCGCGGGCATCGTCTCCTTCCTCTCCCCCTGCGTGCTGCCGCTGGTGCCCGGTTACCTCTCGGCCGTGACCGGCGTCTCCGCGGCCGAGCTGGACGACGCCGGCTGGCGCCGGGTGCTGGGCCCGAGCCTGCTCTTCGTCGCCAGTTTCTCGGCGATCTTCATCATCCTCGGCCTGACGGCGACGGGCCTCGGCTCGACCCTGCAGGACCACAAGCAGCTGCTGACCAAGATCTCCGGCGCCCTGATCGTTGCCATGGGCGTCCTCTTCGTCGGCTCTCTCTTCATCACCCGCCTCAACCAGGAGTGGCATGTGGAGGCGCTGCTGGAGCGCGCCGGCAAGGGCGGCCCGATCATCGCCGGCGCGGCCTTCGCGATCGCCTGGACCCCATGTATAGGGCCGACCCTCGGCGCGATCCTCTCCGCCGCCGCGCTCTCGGGCTCGGCCGGCCGCGGCGCCTTCCTCCTCGCCGTCTACTCCGCCGGCCTGGCGATCCCGTTCCTGCTGACCGCGGTCGCCTTCTCCCGGATGACCACGGCCTTCGCGGTGGTCAAGCGCCACTACCAGGCGATAGTCGCCACCGGCGGCGTGATCTTGATCGCGATGGGCATCCTGATCTGGACCGGCCAGCTCTTTCAGCTCAACATCGAAGCCCAGGGCTGGCTCGAAGGGCTGGGAATCGACTTCTGGAACCAGGTCTGAGGGGCGGCGTGGCATTGCGCATATCGGCGTCCTCGGTCGCTCGCGTGCAGAGCGCCGCGCTCCCTGCGTCTTGATCTGCTTGGCCATGCCGCCCCTCAGGGCGTCAGTTATTGACCAGGGGAGCCACGGTCTGAAGCTCCTGGCCGACGGCCTCGACCTCCTCGAGACCATCGCCGTCGAGTTCGCGCGAGCAGACGATGCGGAAGCGCCCGGTGCCGATCTCCCCGTCAGGCACCACCGGCAGGCCACGGATGTGATCCCAGCCGAGCCGTTCGACCTCGAACGGGTTCATCCGCACCTCGGCGGCCGGAAAGGCGCAATTCGCGTTGTGCTGGTCGATCGCCTTGGAGATCGCCTCCAGGTTCTTTGCCTCGGCTGAAGCCATCGCCTGAAGTCTAAGACCGCCAGTGGCGTCCCTTGCTCCTCCTACGATCAGATCGATGCCCGAAGCGCGCACGATTGCCCACCTGGATATGGACGCGTTCTACGCGTCCGTCGAGCTGCGGCGGCAGCCTGAGCTGCGGGGGAAGCCGGTTGTGGTCTGCGGCTCTGGGCCTCGGGCCGTGGTCACGACAGCGAGCTATGAGGCTCGGAAGCTCGGCGGGGTGCATTCGGCCATGCCCGCTGCCGTGGCTCGGCGACGGCTGCCGGATGCCGTGTATCTGCAGCCGGACTTCACCGCCTATCGGGAGGCCTCCGGGCAGGTGATGGAGATCCTGCATCGCAATGCCGAGGTGGTCGAGGTGGTCGGGCTCGATGAGGCCTATGTCGACCTGACCGGGCTCTTTTCGCCGAAGTCGACG
>DATCBF010000086.1:0-3301 GCA_036512025.1 Solirubrobacterales bacterium | reverse complement strand
CGGGGGCCTCCGGCGCCGGGGGGGAGCTCTTGTCACAAGCCACGAGCGCGAATGCGGCGGCGACGCCCGCCGCGCGAACTGCAAACGTCCAATCAATGGTCATCAGCCGAATCTCCCTGTGATGTAGTCCTCGGTCTCGCGCTCTTTTGGTCGGGTGAAGATCGTCGTCGTGTCGGCGACTTCGACAAGCCGGCCCATGTAAAAGAAGCCGGTCCGCTGCGACACGCGCGCGGCCTGCTGCATGTTGTGGGTGACGATGACGATCGTCACCCGCTCCTTGAGCTCGCCGATCAGCTCCTCGATCTTCAGCGTCGCGACCGGGTCGAGCGCCGAGCAGGGCTCGTCCATCAGCATCACCTCGGGGTCGACCGCGAGCGCGCGGGCGATGCAGAGGCGCTGCTGCTGACCCCCCGAGAGCCCGGTGCCGGGGCCCTTGAGCCGGTCCTTGACCTCCTCCCAGAGGCCGGCGCCGACGAGCGCTTCGCGGCCGCGATCGTCCATCTCCGAGCGCGAGGCTCCGGTCAGGCGCAGGCCGGCGGTGACGTTGTCGATCACCGACATCGTCGGGAAGGGATTCGGTTTCTGGAAGACCATCCCGACCGAGCGCCGCACGGCGACAATGTCGATGCTCGGGTCATAGAGGTCGATCTCATCGAGCATCACTTTGCCCTCCGCCCGCGCCCCCGGGATCTCCTCGTGCATACGGTTGATGCAGCGCACCATCGTCGACTTGCCGCAGCCCGAAGGCCCGATGATCGCCGTCACTTTGCCGGCGGGGAAGCCAAGGCTGACGCCCCGCACGGCGTGGTTGGACCCGTAGTAGGCGTGCAGGCTCTCGAGGGCGACGTTGCCGACCTCGCGGGCCGGCTTCAGCGACTTCGCCGGGCCCTCGGCGCCGAACGAGATCGTCGGGCCCGGTCGACCGGCGCCCGCCTCGGCGCTTGTCCTCGGCTCGGGGTTTGAATCGGTCACTGTTGCGGTCTCGCTGAAACGACTGCTGTCCATCCTAGGACTCCTCGGGTGGCGGGCGGACGCACGGAGTCAGGCTCCCATGCGCTTGCGGGAACGGGCGTAGAAGGCGCGGGCGACGACGTTGAGCACGAGCACGAAAGCGATCAGGATCGAGGCAGCGGCCCAGGCCTGGGTGTGCGCCTCGGGGCTGGGGGACTCTGAGGACTGGAATATGAAGACCGGGATCGAGGCCAGCGCCTGGCCCGGTTCGGTCAGCACGCCCTGGCCGAAGATCGAGCAGACCAGGATCAGCGGCGCCGTCTCCCCCGCGACACGGGCGACCGAGAGCAGGGCGCCGGTGATCAAGCCGCCGGCCGCAGTTGGCAACGTCACCCTGACCGTGGTCCGCCAGCGCGCGATTCCCAGGGCATGGGCCGCCTCCTTCAGCGTGGCGGGCACCAGCGTCAGCACCTCCTGGGCGGTGCGAGCGACGATCGGCAGCATGATGATCGCCAGCGCCACCGAGCCCGCGAACCCGCTCTGGTGTTTCTGGGGCACGACGATCAGGCCGTAGACGAAGATCCCGGTGATGATCGTCGGCACCCCGTTCAGCAGGTCGAGGGCGAAGCGGACGGCATGGCCGATCCGCGGCGGGGCGAACTCCGTCGTGTAGATCGCGACCAGCAGCCCGATCGGGATCGCCATCACCGCAGCGATCCCGACGATGATCGCGGTGCCGACGATCGCATTGGAAATGCCGCCGCTGGTATCGCCGAAGAGGCCCATGGGCGTGGTCAGGAAGTGGAGGCTGATCGCCCCGATCCCTTTCGTCACCACAGAAGTGACGACGATCACCAGCACCGCGACCGCAAACAACGCCGCCGCGGTCGAGGAGATCGTGACCACTCGGTTGACACGGTTGCGCCGCTTCAGGTTGCCGCGGTCCAGCATCAGGGCATGACCCTCGCCGGGACTCACAGCGCCTCCGCCTCGGTCGGGGTGACGTCGACGTCCTTGAGCGCGCCGCGCTGGACGATCAGCCGGGCGACGACGTTGACGATCAGGGCAAATGCCAGCAGGATCAGGCCCAGATAGGCGAGGGACGGTTTCCCAAGGGCCCCCGGCGCCCCCTGGAACTGGGCGGCGATCTGGGCCGCCATCGTGCTGCCGGTGTGAAAGAGCGATGCGTGGATGACACTGGCGCCGCCGATCACCTGCGCCACCGCTATCGCCTCGCCGATCGCGCGGCCGAGCCCGAGGATGACGGCGCCGACGATGCCGGCGCGCGAGTAGGGCAACACGACCTGGCGCACCATCTCCCAGCGGGTCGCGCCCAGGGCGTAGGAAGCCTCCTTGAGGTCTCCGGGCACGGTCTCGAAGACCTCGCGGGTGACGCTGGTGATGATCGGCGTGGTCATGATCGTCAGGATCAGGGCCGCGGTCAGGTAGCCGAAGGCCGAGGGGTCTCCGCTGAAGATCGGCAGGAAGCCGAAGGCGCTCTTCAGCGCCGGCTCGATCGTGTCGTGCATGAAAGGACCGAGGACGAGGATCCCCCAGAGGCCGAGGATCACGCTCGGGATCGCCGCCAGCATGTCGACCAGGGTCGCCACCGGCCGCCGCAGCCGGGCCGGCGCCAACTCGGTCAGGTAGATCGAGATCGCGATCGAGAGCGGCGCCGCGAACAGCAGCGCGATCGTCGAGGTGATGACGGTCCCGTAGATGAACGGGGCCGCGCCGAAGCGTTCGGTGACCGGGTTCCAGTCGTTGGTGGTGATGAAGCCGAGGCCGAACTTCGAGATCGCCGGCCAAGCGAGGTGGGCGACCTCATAGGCGATCGCCACGAGCACAACAACGGCGAGCGCTGCTGCGAGGCCGGAGAGGCCTCGCAGCAGCGGGTCGCCGATGCGGTCGGTGAGGTTGCGCCGGGCCCGCAGAACTGGGTTGCTGAGGGCGCCGGCCTCCACCTAACTGCCGATCTTGGCGATCGCCTTCTTGCCGGCGGCGACGACCTGCTTCGGCAGAGGCGCGAAGTCGAGGTCGGGCCCGTAGGACTGCCCCGCGGGGCTGATCGCGTAGCTGATGAACTTCTTCAGCGCATCGGCTTTTTCGCTTTCAAGCGGCACGATCACGTAGGTGTAGGTCGAAATCGGGTAAGCGTCTTTTGCCGTGGATGGCAGGTCCGCCAGCGAGATTTCGTTGTTCGGCCCGATCTTGGAGACCGCGTCGGCGGCGGCTTCGACGCTTTCGACGCCCGGTTCCGGGAAGTTGCCGGCCGAGTTTTCGATCAGCGGCATGCTGAGTTCGTTCGAGAGCGCGTAGGCGAGCCCGACGTAGCCGATCGAGCCATCGG
>DATCBF010000085.1:0-2008 GCA_036512025.1 Solirubrobacterales bacterium | reverse complement strand
AGCGTGCCGGTCGATCCGGGAACCCCTGTCGCCGCGAGAGCGCAGATGTGCCGTGCGGAGACGCGGTGAACGGGATCGGCGTCATCGGCAATCTCGACGCCACGCCCGGCCAGCTCATGTCGAAATCGTACCGCCCCTGATCCGGCGGCCCGCGGGGGCCGCGGAAGTTGCCCGACCCGCTCGGCAAGGTCGGCGGGCGTGCCAACCGCGGGCTCCCAGATTCGCTCGCCGGTGGCCGAGTAGAGCGCCGAGAACACCTCCGAGCGCCGGGCGTCGAGAACGGCGAGGTAGTCCCCCCCGTCGAGCTGGACCTGGCGCAGCCCACGGCCGATCGCATCGAGAGTGCAGACGCCGGCCAGCGGCAGCGCGCTGGCGGCGACGAGACCCTGGCCCGTGGCGATCCCGATCCGCACGCCGGTGAACGATCCGGGGCCGAGCCCGACCGCGATCAGATCCACCGACTCCCATCCCCCCGCGGCATCGACCGCCCGCTCCACCTCCTCCAGGAGCACCGTCGCGTGACGAGGCTTTCCCTCGGCGGAGAGGCCCAGCAGCGACTCGTACAGCGACTCGCCGTCGCGAGTGACGCAGACCGCGGTGTCGGCGGTCGCGGTATCGAAGCCGACGACGAGCAGCGCGTCTAGTGCTTGCCGACGACGTTGAAGACGAAGAACCCGACCCGTTTTTTGCCGACGAACCAGCTCACTTCGTGCTTGCCGAGGACGTTCGAGGTGATGTTGTTCACGTAGAGCGTCCCTTTTTTGGCTTTCTGGTGCGAAACGCAGGGGTGCTTGCCGTTCGGAAACTTGACGCAGACGGTGTAGTAGACGAGATCGGCCTTCGTGCTTTTGAAGAAGGCGCCCTTCTTGCTACCCGCCGGACAGGAATGCGACGGTTTCGCGTTCTGGGAGGAGCCGCATGCGACGTAATGCCGGAAGGCAGCGGCCTTCGCGGAAGCGGGCGCCGCGGTCGCCAACAGCGCGACTCCAAGCAGCACTGCCGTAAGCGTCTTCAGTCCCTTCATGCGAAGCGTCCTTCCTTCTGGATCGAGTGAGGTGCCGATGCTACATCGCCGGTTCGATCAAAGAACACGGGGCAGGCGGCCGCGATGCGGCCCGCGCCCGGGATAGGGTTGTCCGACACCCCCGAAAGGAGCATTTCCAGTGAGCAGACTCACCCAGCGTGCGGCGCCGGCCGTTGCTGTTCTGGCCATCGCCGCAGGTGGCGCTGTCTGGGCCGGCTGCGGCAGCAGCGACAGCAGCGTCGAAAGCGCCAAGACCGAAGCCAACGAAGTCATCGACAAGGCGCAGAAGCAGGGCAACGAAGCGATCGACAAGGCGCAGAAGCAGCTGAAGGAATCAGACGTGCCCAAGCAGGCCCAGGAACAGGTCGACAAGGCCAACAAGAAGCTCGAAGAAGCGAAGGGCAAAGTCAACAAAGCCACCGAAGAAGCGAAAGAACAGCTCAACAACGCAGGCTACTAGCCGATTTCGATAGCCCGGCTGTCGCCGCCCGTGTGGCGGAGCCGCACCTCCAGCGCCGGTCGCTGCAGGCGCGGCTCCGCCACCGCCGGCCACTCGATGAAGGCGACGCTGTCGGCGCTGAGGTAATCGTCGAGGAGAGCGGGGTCCTCGCCCTCGAGCCCCTCCAGCCGGTAAAGGTCCAGGTGGGAGACCGGCAGCCGGCCGCCGCTGTATCTCTGGCCGATGGTGAATGTTGGAGAAGTGACCGGCCCCTCGATTCCCAGCGCCCGGCAGGCGCCACGGATCAGCGTCGTCTTGCCGGCGCCGACCTCACCGCTGATGACAACCACGTCGCCGGGGCGCAGCCGCTCCGCGATCCGGGCCCCGGCCGCCTCGGTTTCGGCCGCTGAGCGGCTCTCAATCCTCTCCACCCGGTCACTCAACCGAAGAAGTCGAGCTGATCGGCCGCGGGTGACGGCGTTGCGGCCTCCTCGGGCTCGGCGGTCTCCTCGGGCTCCTCGGTCGCCTCGGATGAACCCGGCAGC
>DATCBF010000084.1:0-18870 GCA_036512025.1 Solirubrobacterales bacterium | reverse complement strand
CTCGCCTCGAGGCGGCCGGCGTCGAGTTCGTGCGCGGGGATGTCCGCAACCCGGAGGACCTGTCCCGGCTTCCCGCGACTTCGGCTCTGATCGAGTGCTCGGCCGAGCCGTCGGTGATGAGCGGGGTCGACGGCGACACCGGCTACCTCGTCCACACCAACCTCACCGGCGCCTACAACTGCCTCGAGTTGGCCCGGCGCGACAGCGCCTTCGTCGTCTTCCTCTCGACCAGCCGCGTCTATCCCGTCCAGCCCCAGGTCGAGCTGAGGCTGGACGAAGCGCCGACCCGTTTCGAAATCGCCGCCGAGCAGGCGCTGCCGGGGATCTCGCCGGCGGGGCTCTCGGAGCAGTTCCCGCTCGACGGGGCGCGCACTCTCTACGGCGCGACCAAGCTCGCCGCCGAGCTGCTGATCGAGGAGTACCGGGCGGGCCTCGGGGTTCCCGCGGTGATCGACCGCTGCGGGGTCATCGCCGGCCCCTGGCAGATGGGCAAGGTCGACCAGGGCGTCTTCACGCACTGGATGCTCGCCCACCACTTCGGAAACCCGCTCAGCTACATCGGCTTCGGCGGCAAGGGCAAGCAGGTGCGCGACCTCCTCCACGTCGAGGACCTGGTCGACCTGGTCGAGCGCCAGCTGCTGGACCGGGGGGCCTGGGACGGGCGCACCGTCAACGTCGGCGGCGGCCGCGAGTGCAGCCTCTCGTTGCTGGAGACGACCGAGATCTGCCGCCGCCTGACCGGCAACGAGGTCCCGATCGAGCCGGTCTCCGAGACGCGGGCCGGCGACGTGCCGATATACCTTTCCGACTGCGCGAAGCTCTATGGCCTCGACGAGTGGCGCCCGCGGCGCGGCGCCGAGCAGGTGCTCGCCGATATCCACGACTGGATCGCGACCGACGAGGCGCGGATCGCCGAGGCGCTCAACATCGACGCCCCCGCGGGGGGAAGGGAGTAGACACGTATGCCGGTTGCGATCGTCACGGGCGCGGGGGGGCTGATCGGCTCGGAGGCAGTCGGGCACTTCGTCGCCGAGGGCTTCGACGTCGTCGGCATCGAGAACGACATGCGGGCACGCTTCTTCGGGCCGGAGTCGTCGACCTCGCACGTCACCGAGCGCCTGGTCGCCGAGCATCCCGACTTCCACTGGCGCGACGCCGACATCCGCGACGCCGATGAGATCGACCGCATCTTCCGCGAGCACGCCGGCAAGATCGAGCTGGTCGTCCACACCGCCGCCCAGCCCTCGCACGACTGGGCGGCAAACGAGCCTCAGACCGATTTCGGCGTCAACGCCAACGGCACCCTCAACCTGCTCGAGGCCGCCCGCGCCCACTGTCCCGATGCCCCCTTCATCTTCTGCTCGACCAACAAGGTCTACGGCGACACCCCCAACCGCCTGCCGCTCGAGGACCTGGAGCTGCGACTGGAGCTGCCCGAGTCTCACCCCTATTACAAGGGGATCGACACCTCGATGTCGATCGACGCCTCGACCCACTCGCTCTTCGGCGTCTCCAAGGCGGCTGCCGACCTGCTGGTCCAGGAGTACGGGCGTTACTTTGAGATGCCCACTGTCTGCTTCCGCGGCGGTTGCCTGACCGGGCCGCAGCACGCCGGCGCCAAGCTGCATGGCTTCCTCGCCTACCTGATGAAGTGCACCGCCACCGGCACCCCTTACACCGTCTTCGGCTATGCGGGCAAGCAGGTCCGCGACAACATCCACAGCGCCGACCTGATCGCGGCCTTTGCCGCCTTTCACAAGGCGCCGCGGGCCGCCGCCGTCTACAACATCGGCGGTGGCCGCGCCAGCAACTGCTCGATGCTGGAGGCGATCGCGATTTGCGAGCGGGTCGCCGGCCGCGAGCTGGGCTGGGAGATGGGGGAGGAGCCGCGGGTCGGAGATCACCGCTGGTGGATCTCCGACCTGGCGCCGTTTGAGGCCGATTACCCGGACTGGAAGCTGCGTTACGGGGTAGAGGACATCCTCCGTGAGATGTACGAGCAGAATCTGGAGCGCTGGACGGTGAGTGCGGGATGAAGCTCTCGGTCGTGATGCCGGCCCAGAACGAGGAGGGCTCGGTCGGGGCGACCGTGGAAGGGGTCGTGTCGGCGCTGGAGCGGGAGGAGATCGACTACGAGGTTGTCGTCGTCGACGACGACAGCGAGGACACCACCGCGGCGGTCGTCGAGGCGATCGGCGCCGCCAACCCGCGGGTGCGTTGCCACCGCTCCCACTATGAGCGCGGCTTCGGGATGGCGATCCGCGCCGGCCTCGACGTCTTCGAGGGCGGCGCCGTCGCGATCGTCATGGCCGACGCCTCAGACGACCCCGAGGACCTCATCCGCTACCACCGGCTGCTGGAAGACGGCTGGGACTGCGCCTTCGGCTCGCGCTTCGTGCCCGGCGCCCAGGTCCATGACTACCCACGCCTGAAGCTGACCATCAACCGCCTCGCCAACCAGTTCATCCGGGTTTTGTTCCGCCACCGCTACAACGACACCACCAACGCCTTCAAGGCCTACCGGCGCGAGGTGATCGAGACGATCTCGCCGCTGCTCTCCAAGCACTTCAACCTCACCGTTGAGATGCCGCTGAAGGCGATCGTCAGGGGCCACAGCTATGAGGTGATCCCGACCTCCTGGACCAACCGCACGAGTGGCGTGCCGAAGCTGGCGATGCGGGAGATGGGCAGCCGCTACCTCTTCATCGTCCTCTACGTCTGGCTGGAGAACACGCTCAGCCGCGGCGACTATCAGGTGCGAAAGCCGAAGGACCACCCGTCGGCGACGGGTGGCAGGGTCTCCCCCTAGCCCTTGCGGCCGATCACCAGGAACTGCTTGCCGAGCAGCTTCCAGGCGAGGGGCATCTTCAAGTAGGTCCGGGTCAGCGCCGGCGAGGGCGGCAGGATGCCGCGGAAGGAGTAGGGCAGGTAGCGTGGGATTACCCGCTCGGGCTCGAAGCCGGCGGCGTAGAGGTGCTCGCCGATGGCGACGTGGGTCAGCGCCACGTAGTGATCGGCGCAGTCCCAGTACTCGTCGGAGCAGTAGCGGTAGTTGGGTCCCATGATCGCGATCCGCCCGCCGGGCTCCATCGTGTCGCGCATCTTTTCGAGGAAGGAGGCGATCGCCTCCTGGTCTTTCAGGTGCTCGAGGAAGTTGGAGACGTAGACGCCGTCGAAGTGCCCCGCGGGCAGCTCCGCGTCCATGATCGAGGAGACGATCACTTTCGTGTCCGGCTTGTGGGCCGCCTCGGGATAGCTGACCTCGTCGACGGCCCAGGTCTCCCTGGCCGGCACCGCGCCGATGAACTCGCCGCGACCGGCCGCCGGGTCGAGCACTTTCTGCGGCCCACCCATCAGCCCGTGGACGTGGGGGGCGATCTCGTTCCAGACGGCCGCACGACCGTCCTGATCGATGTCGCGGAAGCGGTATGAGTAGAGGCGCTCGTAGTTCACGGTTGGGCAGGCTGTCCTTTCGACACCGCGCGCCGCAGGCGAGGACGTCGGTTGCGCACCCCTCGAATCAGGGTGCGGAGCCGCGACGCCTGGGGGCGTAGATTGGGGTTGAAGTAGGGATCGACGGCCGTCAACGGTAGCCATCTCTCTTTCAGGAGCTCCATCTCCCACTCCTCGACGTTGGCGGACCGGCTCGAGGACTCGAAGTGGACCATCACCAGATCGGGGTCATAGACCACCCGCTTGCCGGCCGCGCCCAGCTTCAGGCAGTAGTCGACGTCGTTGTAATTGACGGGGAAGTCGGTCGCCAGGCCACCGAGCTCCTCGAATGTCTGCCGCCGGGTCATCAGGCAGGCGCCGGTGACGGCGAGGTAGTCCTGCGCGATCCTGACGCAGTTGGCATAGCCCCTGAAGTCGCCCGGGAAGCCGTGGTAGGGGTGTCCCGGGAGCCCGTTCTCGAAGCCCACTCCGACATGCTGTAGACGGCCGTCTTCCAGGACCAGCCGTCCCCCGACGGCGCCCACCTCGGCGATGCTCGAGTACATGACCATGCGCTCGATCCAGTCCGGGGTCGCGACCTCGATGTCGTCGTTGAGCAACAGCAGATGCTCTCCTTTGCCATGAGTCGCGCCGAGGTTGATCTTCGCCGAGAAGCTGAACGGCTGGTCGTAGCGGACGAGGCGCAGGCGCTCGCCCGCGATCTCCCGCAGCTCGTCGGTGGTGGTATCCGGCGCCGGGTCGTCGACGACACAGACGATCTCGTAGTTCTCATAGGTCGATTTCTCGACGATGCTGCGGACGCAATTGCTGACCAGGACCGTTGGCCTGCCACGAACTTCGCGGGTTTGGCAGGCGGTCGGGATGACGATGCTGACGAGCGGTTCGCGCTCGAGTGCCGGCCGCAGGTGGTAGACGCCGGCATCGACCTCGTCGCGTTCGACCCTTGCCGGCAATCCGATCCGCTCGCAGTGGGCCTGCACCGCGCGGCCACCGGCTTCGAACGCCCACGGCTTGGCTGCCTCGCCACCGCCGGCGGTGGAGGACTTGAGCATGCGCCAGTGGTAAAGGACCCGTGGAACGTGTAGGACCGCTCGGGCGCGCTCGGTCACCCTGAGGATCAGGTCCCAGTCCTGCGAGCCCTCGAACTCGGGGTCGAAGCCCCCGACGTCCTCGACCAGCGAGCGTCGCAGGACGCTGAGGTGGCAGCTGTACATCTGGGTGCGCATCCTCTCCGGAGACCAGTCGGGCTTGAGGAAGGGGCCGGTACGACGGCCAAAGCGATTGATCTTGTCCTCGTCTGTGTAGACGTAGTCGGCCTCCGGGTCGCCGAGCAACGCCTCATGAACGAGTGCCAGGGCGTCGGGATGCAACTCGTCGTCGTGGTCGAGGAGGACCACGAACTCGCCGCCGGCCATCTCCAGGGCGTCGTTGGAGGCGGCGACGATGCCGCCGTTGTGCTCGCGGCGGTGAAGGCGGATGCGGGGGTCGGCGCGCTCCGCCTGCTCAAGCGCCCTCGCGACCCGCGGGCTGTCCGAGGCATCGTCGACGAGGCAGAGCTCCCAGTCCCCGAAGCTCTGGGAGCGAACCGAGCCCAGCATCTTGCCGAGGACCCTGAGCGGAGTTTCGTAGACCGGGGTGACGATCGAGAAGCGTGGAGCCGCCACTCCGTCTACGCCTGCGTGGTCTGCTCGGCCATCGGGGCCGAGTCTATCCGCCCGCCCCGGGCGCCAAGCTGGTCGCCGGTGTCCGACCAGATCACTGCGACCAGGCCCAGCGAGCAGCCTACGATCGTCGTCAGGGCGGCGGCGTCGCTCAGCCCGAACGAGCCGCTGAGCAGCTGAAAGTGGTCGGTCCCAAGGGTCGCGCCCACCGCGACGGCCAGCACCTCCAGCGCTCGCAGCGCCAGGATCGCCCTGACCGGCGCCGATCGCAGCCAGGGGAACCCTGACCGGGCCTGCTGCAGGGCGACGACCGCCAGCAGCACCATCGCCCAGGTCTGCATGCCCTCTCGCAGGATCCCGGTGACCGATGCCCCCCAGTAGATCGCGAAGGCGACGAAGGGAATGACGACGGTGGCCAGGACGGGCCATGGCCAGCGGCGCCCCGCCCGCCAAACGCTTGTCAGCAGCAGGGGGAAGAAGAGGATGCCGAAGCCGAACGGGACCCCGGTCCAGTACTGGAAGAAGAAGTGAACGACGCCGGGGGAGATGCCGCCGACGGTGTTGATCGAGATGTTGTGACCGTAGAAAACGGGCAGGAAGAAGGGGACCAGTGTGTTGGCCACCGAAGCGAGGCGAAAGTGGAGCCAGGCGCTCGGAGAGGGGTGGTAGTCGCCGCCGGCCTGGGCGATGTATTCGGTGAACTGGTCCTGCCGGAAGTGGGCCCCGTTGAGAAGGCGCCAGGAGAGCACGCAGATTGCCGCCCCGGCGAGGAGAGCCAGGGCCGCCGGGATCTTGGGCCGCCGCCAGTTGGCGTCTTTGAGTGGCCACAGGGCCAGCAGTCCGATGCCGGAGAGGCCCAGTAGCGCGCTCGGGTGCATCAGATATCCGATCCCGACCATCAATCCACTGCGAAATGGGCGCCGTTCGACGATGAAGAGGCCGGCGAGAAGGGCGAAGGAGGCGGCGAGGAGTTTGGGCCAGGTGAACCAGAGGTCGCTCAGCACGAACGGTGTGCTGACGGCCAGCAGCAGGGCGAGCCTGGCCGCCCTGACTCCCCCGATCCGGCGCACCAGTTCCCAGAGCGAAAGGAAGGCCGTGCAGCTGAAGGTGATCATCGCCAGGCGGAACGCCATGAAGCCCTGGGCGTCGAAGGGCTGCCACGGCATTTCCGGTAGGACAAGCGGCGGGCGGCCACCGCTCAGCAGCACGATCGGCGCGATGCCCATGCCGGGCAACGGCCCACGGCTGGAGAAGTTGTAGGGAGCGAAGAGGATGTTGGCGCTGGGGCTGTAGGCGCCACTGCCGTTGGCGATCAGCTGGGTCACGTGGTAGGAGATGCGGCTGTCGGGGCGGCCCTCCGGGACGAGGGTGCGCGAGATGGTGCCACCGTAGAATTCCCCGGCTGGGCCGAGCGACCACAGCGAGCGTCCGACCGCGACGCCAAGCGCGAGCGAGGTGACGAGCAGGGCCCGTTGCTCCTCCGGCTCCAGCATGTCCTCCGATCCGGCGGCGATCAAGCCACCGAGCATCAGTCCAAGGGCCGGCGCGAAGATCGCGAAGCAGACCAGCTTTGGATCGACGCTGCCCGCCAACAACCAGGCCAGGCCCCCGCCTGCAATCAACAGGGCGAGGCCTGGCAACGGCAGGAACGCGAGCCCGAACCGTCGTTGCCCGGTCGCCCGCAGGAGGATGCCGGGCCCCAGAAGCAGGGTCACGGCGAGCGCGGTCGTGGCGCCGACCCGGACCAGATCCAGGATCTCCGTCCAGTGGCCGGCGTGACTGCCGGCGGCCGGCGGGTCCGCAGCGCCCAGCAGGCAGGCGAGGGCCGCGCCCGCCCAGATCGCCAGCATCGTCACCCGCTCGCGGGTCATCGTCACCGGTTCAGAGTTCCTCGGCGATGCGAGGAGCTGCGCGATTGAAGATCCAGACGCCGAAGACGCAGACGGCGATGAAGATCCCGGCTGCGGGGAGTAGATGAAGCCAGCCTCCGGCAGCTTCCACTGCGGTAGGGGCGTAGCGCACGGCTTTCCCTTCTACATATGTCGGCGTCTGCGGTTCGGCGAGGATCCAGACCCGGACCTGGACGAAGATCACCGCCAGTGGATTGATCATCAACAGGTGTTCGTAGGTCTTGTTTTCGAAAGCGGTGATCGGATAGAGAATCGGCGTCGCGTAGAACAGCACCTGCGCTAGCACGATCCAGATGATCGCGACGTCACGGAAGCGCACGTAGAGGACCGAGAGGGCCATGCTCAGGGTCGCGGTGAGGACGAAGAGGGCTGCCAGGGCAAAGGGGAAGAGCAGCCAGGTCCAGGTTGGCTCGACGCCGAAGCCAAGGAGGAAGACGAAGACGATGACCATGTTGAGGCAGAAGTTGAAGATGCCGGTGAGGACGGTGGACAGCGGAATCACCAGGCGCGGGAACTGGGTCTTGCGGACCACACCCTCCTGGGCGGCGACCGAGCTGACGGCGTTCGTGCTCGATTCCTGGAAGAAGGTAAAGAGGACGATGCCCAGCAGCAACATCACCGGGTAGTGGATGACCTGTTCGGTGCCGACTCTGAAGACCTGGGTGAAGACGAACAACAGCACTCCGAACAGCATCAGCGGCCGGATCAACGACCAGAGATAGCCGAGCACGGTGCCGAAATAGACGCGCTTGAATTCGGTCACCGAGATCAACCAGAGCAGGTCGAAGAAGCGCCGCGGCCCGCCACCGAGCGCGGATGGCCCCTGGACCTTGTAGAGGGGAAGCTGCTCCCTCTGCGCGCTCATCCGTTTCGCCCGCCGTCGACAGTGGTCTCAATCGTGTGCGAGGGCACCACGAGGCCGTGGGCCTGAGGCCCGAAGACGACGAAGTCGAGGGCATTGTGCGCGTAGAGGCTGATGCCACTCTGGATGTTGTTGACGCTGCAATCCACGAAGTAGCGGCCTGGGACGAGCTGGTTCTGCAAATCGGCTTTGACTCGGACCTGTTCCCCCGCCGCGATCGCGTAGGAGTCGCTGTCCTGCTTAACCGTGGCGCCGACCTCGAAGATCCCCAGGCCGTCGGCATTGGCGAGCACGAAGCCGACGTACAGGCCGGGTAGGTCCCGCTTGACCTCCAGTTCTAGCCGCAGCCTGATCTCATCCCCGTGCTCGATGTTGGCAAGGCGCTCGCCTGCGGGATTCTCGATCCAGATATCGAGCAGCGTCACCTCGTCGCTCAAGGCGGTCTCGGCCACGTTGGTGTTGCTGGCCGCCTCGAAGTTCAGCTTGAGATAGCGCCGACCCACCTCGGCGGGCTCGCCGAGATGCTGGATCCGACCGTCACCGATCAGCATCGCCCGGTGGCAGTATTCCTCGACCGCGCCCATCTCGTGCGTGACCAGGACGATTGTCTTGCCCGCCGCTTTCATTTCGTGAAAGGCATCGGAGCACTTCTGCTGGAAGGCGGCGTCGCCGACGGCGAGCACCTCGTCGATCAGCAGGACGTCGGCGTCGGCCTCCATCATCACCGCGAAGGCGAGCCGCACCAGCATCCCCGAGGAGTAATTCTTCAGCTTCAGGTTGGCGAATTCGCTGAGCTCGGCGAACTCGATGACCGCATCCAGCCGCCGCCGCATCTCTTTTGGGGTCAGTCCCATCATCACCCCGTTGAGGACGACGTTCTCGCGGGCGGTCAGGTCGTGGTTGAAGCCGACCCCGAGCTCGATGAAGGGGGCGAGCCGCCCGGCCATCCGGATCGTGCCGCTGTCGGCGCGGTAGATGCTGGCCAGCAGCTTCAGCAACGTGCTCTTGCCGGAGCCGTTGCGGCCGACGATCCCAAAGAACTCGCCCCTGCGGATCTCGAAGGAGACGCCGTCGAGGGCGCGCAGCTCGCGGTACTCGCGCGCGGCAAATGGCCGCACCGCCCTCTCTTTGAGCGAATCGACCCGCTGGGTCGGGATACGGAACGACTTGTGCAGGTCCTTGACCTCGATCGCCAGTGGGGCATCGGCGCCAGGCGCGGCCACGGGGCCGGGGGGGCTTGGGTTTGCGATTGCGTCGTCAGCGGTCATCGGCAGGCGTTCACCCGATCTCTGGAGCGCCTCCCCGGATCGGGGAGAGTGGCGGAACGCTACCGCCCCGGGGGGGCGTCGGAGAAAGACGAGAGGCGCTTGCAGGGCACTGGCACGCCGTAGCCCGACGGGGAAGTCGGGACCGTTGCTTCGGTGAGATGTTTGCTGTGACAGGCGGCGGCGGCGCTCTTCAGCGCGTCATCCCACGGCGGTGTCCCACGCGCGGTGAGGTCCTGCACGTCGAAGGAGCCGACGATTCCGAGCAGGAGAACGGCCACCACTCCCAGGCTCAGCCACGAGGCGCCCAGCGGCCGCTGTCCGCGGCGCAGGGGTCGGTCGATCAGGACCATGGCAACGCTGACCAGGAGCAGCGCCGGCACGATCGCGTAACGGCCACCGTCCCCGAAGTGGATTCCCGACAGCCACACCATCTCCTCACCGAGCGCTCGCTGATAGACGGCGAACATGAACATCAGCAACGAGGTCGGGATCGCGATCGCCGCCAGGTAGCGAGCGGTCGGGGTGGATCTCCTGAGGCCGATCGCGAGGCCCACGACCGCGCCCAGATAAAGCACGATCAGGAGCGGCCAGCCGTAATGCTCCCAGGCGATGCCCCCCAGGCGCAGCCCGAACGCGGCGCCGTCGAGGACCCGCTGCAGGTAGACAGTCCAGATGTCGTTCGTCCACATCGGGGTGACGGCCGATTCGTTGTTGAAGACGATCGCCGGCACCTGGGCCACCGCGCCGACAGCGAAAGAGCCGACGATCATCAGGTCCCGGCGGTCGCGCGCGGCCAGGGCCCGCAGGCCGGCAAGCGGAGCGAAGAACCAGACCCCGGGGTTGCTGAGGCAGGTCGCGAGGATGAACAGCGAGCCAAAAGCGGCCCCCCGGGTGGTGGCCGGGCGCCAGAGCAGCAGCCAGAAGGTCGCAAACAGCATGTACCAGGAGACATAGGCAGCGGAGGTCACGGACTCGAGACTGGCTACGGGCGCCAGGACCGTGAGCGCCACTAGGGCGCCACGCAGGTAGGGGTTGCGGATGTGCGCGGAGCTGGCGTACCAGACCGCGAGCCCGCTGAGGGAGACGACGGCGCCGGAGAGGACGGCCACCGCGGCGGGGGCGTCTTGGAGTGGGACGAGGTTCGCCGCCTCCCCGATCAGCCGGGGAACGAGCACCAGATACCCGGCATAGGTGGCGAAGATGTCGTGCCAGAAGCTCTGCTTCATCGCTCCATAGAGGAAGATCTGGCCGTCCTCGGCCCAGAGCGTGTGGAGCGCGGAGGACCATCCCAGTCGCAGGAGCTGAAGCAGGACCCCGAGCGCCAGCAGGCCCAGCACGAGCAACGGGTGCCCGCTGACGTCCCCCTGTCGCTCCCGGGGCGCATCGGGGAACAGCCACTCGTTCAGATGGGCTCGTAGCGCCAGGATCTTTGTCGTTGAGCGTCCCCCCATCGCGGCGGCACGTTATCTCGCGTAGCTGTCAGGCTTGCGCTGCGTGAGCAAGGCTCGATCCGTCGCGGTGGTCATTCCCAGCTGGAACTCGCGGGAGCTTCTCCCCCGCTGCCTGGATTCTCTTCGCGCTCAGGGGGTGGAGATCGAGCTGCTCGTGGTCGACAACGGGTCGAGCGATGGCTCGGTCGACTATTTGCGAGCCGAGGGGGTGCCGCACATGTCGCTGTCGGGGAACAGCGGCTTTGCCGCCGCCGTCAACCTCGGCGCCGCTCGCGTCTCGGCGCCCTCGATCCTTGCGCTCAACGCCGACACGGCGTTGGAGCCCGGGTGCGTCGGCGCTCTGGCTGACGCCCTCGACGCCGACCCCTCGCTCGGCGGGGCGCAGCCGCTCATTCTCCAGCTCAAGGGAGGAGCGGGCGATCGCCCCGACCTCACCGCCGCCCGTCTTTACAGCGTCGGCCAGGCCCTGCTCGCCGACGGCCGCGCGATCGAGGAGTCGGCTGGGGAGCCGCAGCGACCGGAGCATCTTCAGCGGCATGAGGTCTTCGGCGTCTGTGGCGCTGCCTGTCTGCTGCGCCGGGAGCTGTTCGACGACCTCGGCGGCTATGACGAGCGCTACTTCTCCTTCTACGAGGACGTCGACCTCAACGTCCGGGCGCGGATCGCCGGCTGGCGCTTCGAATACGTCCCCGAGGCGGTTGTCTGGCATGTCGGCAATGCCTCCTGGACAGCCGGCTTCGACAGGCCGAGCGCCGAGAACGCGAGGTTGGTCGCCCGCAACCGGCTGGCCACCCAGATCAAGTACATGCCCCTGCGCTCGGCGCCGAGGATCGCCGCTGTCGAGGTCGGATCGCTGGCGCGTGCCGCCTCCCAGAAGCGTCTGCGACCGACGTTGCGGGGCAAGCTCGCGGTTCTTCCCTGGTTGCGCCAGCTGATCGCCGACCGCCGCCGTCTGCGCCACGAGGGCGACCCGGAGCGAGCCCGGCGCTGGCTCGGCGTCCGCACCGACCGATGCTGACCCTCAGCCGCGTCGTCGCCGTCGCAGCTCCAGCGCCTGGCGGGTGGAGATGTCGAGAAGCCTCGCCCCGTCGAGGTCGTAGGCCTCGAGCCCGGCGCCGTCGCGCCATCCCCGCAGCCGCCCGCCGACGCCCTTGACGGTGTGGTCCATCAGCAACTGGCCGGCGCAGATCGCACCCTCGCAGGCCAAAGCCCGCAGCGCCAGGCCGGGGTCTGCCATCACCCTGTAGCGGCGCAGCATGTAGCCGCGGCTCCAGCCGGTATGGGCGAACTTCTGGCCGCTCTTGGCGCCGAGACTGGCCGAGTAGGCGTGGAGGGCTCTCGCCTCGGGCGCGAGGCGGCAGCTCGCGCCGGCGCCCGTCATCCGCAGTGCCAGGTCGAGGTCCTCGTAGTAGAGGAAGATGCGCTCGTCGAAGCCACCGACGGCCTCGAACGCGGCACGTCGCAGCAGCGCCGCGCCGCCGGTGGGCCCGAGCGGGTCTGCCGCTCTCTCGGCCGCCTGTAGCGGCTCCCCGTGCAGGTAGTCGAAGCCCATCAGGGTACGGTCGGCGACCACGCCGGCGGAGTCGATCAGGCCCGGCGCCTGTTCCTGGACGAGGACGCCGGCGACGCTCTGAACGTGTTCGTCGAGGCCGTCGAGCAGCGCCTCGACAAAGTGGGGCTCGCACTCGACATCGTTGTTGAGGAGGACGATCGCATCAGCGGGGTGCTCGGCGACAGCGCGATTCAGCGCCGGCCCAAAGCCGATGTTCTGGCCCAGCTCCAGCAGCGTCACCTCAGGGAACTGCTCGCGCACGAGCGCCGGAGAGTCATCGCTGGAGCCGTTGTCGACGACGACCACGTCGATCGCGCGAGTCTGCCCCCGCAGGCCGGCGAGAGCTCGCCCGATCCGCTGCGCTCCGTTGAAATTGGGGATGTAGACGGTGGCTCGCACAGCTCTTTCTCTCAATAAGTAGGGTTGCAGCCTCGCATGGAGCCTCTGAAGGGACTGATTCTCTCGGGCGGCGCCGGCACACGTCTGCGCCCCATCACCCACACCTCGGCGAAGCAGCTCGTGCCCGTCGCCAACAAACCCGTGCTCTTTTACGGGATCGAGGCGCTGGTCGATGCCGGGGTGACCGAGATCGGGATCATCATCGCGCCGGAGACCGGAGACGAGATCCGCGAGGCCGTCGGGGACGGCTCGGCGCTTGGGGCCGAGGTCACCTTCATCGTCCAGGACAGCCCGGCCGGGCTCGCGCACGCGGTGCTGACGGCCTCTGACTTCATCGGCGACTCGCCATTTGTCATGTACCTCGGCGACAACCTGTTGCGCGACGGCATCCGCGGCCTGGTCGAAGCCTTCCGGCGCGACGAGCCCGACGCGCTGATTCTGCTCACCCCGGTCGACGACCCCAGCTCCTACGGTGTCGCCGAGCTCGACGGCGAACGGATCGTGCGCCTGATCGAGAAGCCGAAAGACCCGCCCTCGAACCTGGCCCTGGTCGGCGTCTACCTCTTCAGCACCTCGATCTTCGACGCCGCCCGGGCTCTGGAGCCCTCCTGGCGCGGGGAGTACGAGATCACCGAGGCGATCCAGGGCCTGATCGACGACGGCCACCGGGTCCAGTCCGAGGTGGTCAGCGGCTGGTGGAAGGACACCGGCCAGCTCGCCGACATGTTGGAGGCAAATCGGCTGGTGCTGGAGGAGCTGGAGACCCGGCTCGACGGCGACGTCGACGAGGACTCGCGGGTCGAGGGCCGCGTTGTCGTCGAAGCGGGCGCCGAGGTGGTGGGTTCCGTGATCCGCGGCCCCGCCGTGATCGGCGCCGGCGCCCGCATCGAGGACGCCTACATCGGCCCCTACACCTCGATCGGCGACGAGGTCCACATCCGCCGCTCCGAAGTCGAGCACTCGATCGTCCTCTCCGGCTCCGTGGTCGAGGACCTTGGCACGCGGATGGAGGCGAGTCTGCTCGGCCGCAACGTAAAGCTGACCCGCAGCGACGGGATGCCGAAGACGCTGCGGCTCTTGGTCGGCGACAACTCCGAGATCGAGATCATCTAATGAAGCTTTTGGTCACCGGCGCCGCCGGGATGCTCGGCCGCGACGTGATGCTCGCCGCCGGCAACGCCGGCCATGACGTGATCGGCTTCGGCCACATCGAGCTGGACGTGACCGATGCCGCGGGGGTCGGCAAGAAGATCGAGGCGGAGCATCCAGACATCGTCATCCACTGCGCCGCCTGGACCGACGTCGACGGGGCTGAGGAGGCCGAGGCGGCGGCGATGGCGGTCAACGGGACCGGCGCCGGCAATGTCGCCGCCGCGGCCGCCGCGGTCGGCGCGGCCGTCGTCTACGTCTCCAGCGACTACGTCTTCGACGGGGCCAAGGGCTCGCCCTACGTCGAGACCGACCAGCCGGCGCCGCTCTCGGCCTACGGTCGCACCAAGCTGGCCGGGGAGGAGGCGACCGCGGCCGCCAACAAGCGCCACTTCATCGTCCGCTCCTCCTGGTTGTTCGGGATCGGCGGCGGCAACTTCGTCGAGACGATGCTGCGGCTCGCCGCCGACCACGGCGAGGTTCTCGTCGTCCGCGACCAGGTCGGCTCCCCCACCTACACCTGGCACCTTGCCTACGGGATCGTGCGCCTGATCGAGGGCATCGAGTTCGGCATCCACCACATGGCCGCCGCCGGGCACTGCTCTTGGTATGAGTTCGCGCGCGAGATCTTCGAGCAGGCCAAGGTCGAGTGCAAGGTGCTCTCGGGCACGACCGAGATGTTGGGACGGCCCGCCCCTCGGCCCGCCCTCTCGGCGCTGGAGAGCCAGCGCGAGCACGCGATCCGACTTCCTTCCTGGCAGGACGGCCTCGCCGGCTACCTCGCCCAGAGACCAACAGAAAGTGAGGCTGCATGAAGCTCCTCGTCACCGGCGCCGCCGGGTTCATCGGCTCCACCTACGTCCGCCTCGTCAAGGGCGAGCACGAGGTGCGGGTGCTCGACAAGCTCACCTACGCCGGGCGCAAGGAGAATCTGCCCGACGACGTTGAGCTGGTCGAAGGCGCGATCGAGGACCCAAAGATCGTGCGCGAGGCGATGGAGGGCTGCGACGCCGTCGTCAACTTCGCCGCCGAGTCCCACGTCGACCGCTCGATCGACGACCAGGACGCTTTCGCCCGCACCCACGTGATCGGCACCGGGACGCTGCTCGACGCCGCCGGCGAGCTCGGCATCGACCGTTATCTGCAGGTCTCCACCGACGAGGTCTACGGCTCGATCGATTCCGGCTCCTTCACCGAGACCTCGCCGCTTGACCCTTCCTCGCCCTACTCGGCGACCAAGGCCGCCGGCGACCTGCTCGTCTCCGCCCACTTCCACACCTACGGCCTCGAGGCGGTGATCTGCCGCGGCTCCAACAACTACGGCCCGCGCCAGTACCCGGAGAAGCTGATCCCGCTGATCACGCTCAACGCCCTGCACGGCGACAGCCTGCCCGTCTACGGCGACGGCCGCCAGGTCCGCAACTGGCTCTACGTCGAGGACTTCTGCCGCGGCATCCACGCGGTGCTGATGAACGGCCGCCCCGGCGAGGCCTACAACGTCGGCGGCCCCGACGAGTGCGAGAACATCGAGGTGATCAAGCGCGTGATCGGCCTGACCGGCCGCGACGAGTCGCTGATCGAGTACGTCAAGGACCGCCCCGGCCATGACCGCCGCTACTCGCTCGCCTCCGACAAGCTGCGCGACGAGCTCGGCTGGGAGGCCAGGGTCCACTTCGCCGAGGGCTTGGAGAAGACGGTCGAGTGGTACCGCGACAACGAGGAGTGGTGGGGCCCGATCCGCTCCGGCGAATACCGCGAGTACTACGAAAAGCAGTACGGCAAGAGCCTCGGTTGATGCCGGAGAGGCTGGAGACCAAGCTTGACGGGGTCGTCCTGCTCGAGCCGGCCGTCCACGGCGACGAGCGCGGCTTCATGGTCGAGACCTTCCGCAGCGACGCCTGGGCCAATCTCGGCATCGACGTCGATTTCGTCCAGCACAACCACTCGCGCTCCTCCAAAGGCACCCTGCGCGGCCTGCACTTCCAGACCGAGCCGGGGCAGGCGAAGCTGGTTCGCTGCCCGCGGGGCGCGATCTTCGACGTCGCCGTCGACCTTCGGCGCGGCTCTCCGACCTACGGTCAGTGGGAGGGCTACGTACTCGACGACGTCGAGCACCGCCAGCTCTTCGTCCCGGTCGGCTTCGGCCACGGCTTCGCCGTCCTCAGCGACGTCGCCGACGTCACCTACCTCGTCTCCAGCACCTACAACCCGGCGACGGAGTCCGGCATAGCCTGGGACGACCCCGATGTGGGAGTCGAGTGGCTGGTCCCGGAGCCGCTCCTCTCCGAGCGCGACAAGAACGCCCCGCGCCTCTCAGAAGTAGCCGACACCCTCCCGTTCTAGCCGGGTTGCCCCCGGAAGGAGGCCGGCCTCCTCGCAGCGCCCGGTAAAAGGGCAGCTTTAACGCGGCATCAGACAGACAGGCTTTTCACGCCTGGGCGCTTAAAGCTCGGGCGTGCTTCGCCGGGGGACAGCGACCCCGCTGGGCAGAGAAATTTGACGCAGTTCAGCGACCCTGGGCTGCTGTGATCGTGAGGCTGATTGCCAGCTTCGCAACTATCCCGAGGTAGACCGCGGCGTTCAGCAGCCCCGAGTGCCTGGGGGCGTCGAAGCGGCGGTAGAAGCGGCCCATGCCGCGGTGGAAGGCGATCTCCTGTCTGGGGCGGCGGCGGTTGCCGCTGGAGCCACCCTTGACGTGGAGGGCGACACCGGCGGGCTCGTAGAAGACCTTCCAGCCCGCCTGCCAGAAGCGGGCGCACCAATCGAGGTCCTCCATGTAGAGCCAGTAGCCCTCGTCGAGTAGGCCGACCTCGGCGATCGCCTCGGCCCGGCAGAGCATGAAGGCGCCGTTGACGGCGTCTACCTCGCCGGCTTCGTCGTCGTCGAGGTGGGTCGCCCGGTACTGGCTGAGCGCGCCGCGGGCGCCCTTGCCACGCCCGATACCGGTGAAATGGGCGAGAGCGCTGAGCGGGGTGGGGAATGAGCGCTTGCAGGCATGATCGAGCTCGCCGGACTCGGTGACCAGCTTGCAGCCGACCATCCCGATCCTCCGCTCGGAGTACAGCCGCGCCAGCGCCGCGTCGAGCGTGCCGGCGTAGACCTCGGTGTCGGGATTGAGCAACAGCACCGCGGCCGCCTCGTTGTGGCGCAGGAGCACGTTATTGGCGGCGGAGAAGCCGATGTTGGCGGCGCGCACCAGCAGTGTCCAGGGGAACTCGCGCTCGACCATGTCCGGGGTCGAGTCGGGGCTGCCGCTGTCGATCACCGTTACCCGCATCGCGCACGAAGCCGGGTGCAGCTCGAGCGAGCGCAGGCAACGCCGCAGCAGCTCTTCGGCGCCGTGGCTGACGATCACGATCTCGAGATCGGGTGGCGAAGACATGTCTAGAGAGACTAAGAGGCGCTGTCGCCGCGGACAATCGCGCCAGGCGTCCGCAAGAGGATCGCCAGGTCGCCGGTGACCGAGAGATTGTCGAGGTAGTCGCGCTCCATCGCCAGCCGCTCCTCGAAGGTGAGATCGCTGCGACCGTATACCTGCATCGGCCCGGTGACACCCGGCTTGATCGCCAGGCGGGTCCGCTGGCGCTCGTCATAGAGAGCGACCACCGCCTCCTCCTCAGGCCGTGGCCCGACCAGGGACATCTCCCCTTTGAGGACATTGACGAACTGCGGCAGCTCGTCAAGGCTGTAGCGGCGCAGCAGACGCCCGGCCCGGGTCACCCGCGGATCGTTTTGGATCTTGAAGGCGGGCTCGTCGAGGCTGTTCAGATCGACGAGGTCGCCGAGCCGCTCCTCGGCATCGTTGACCATCGTCCGGAACTTCACCATCGTGAACGGCTCGCCCTCCAGCCCCGCCCGCCGCTGGCGGAAGAGGACCGGACGGCCTGAGTCGAGCAGGATCAGGATCGAGACCACGAGCAGGAGCGGGGAGAGCAGCACCAGCAGCATCGCCGAGACGGCCAGATCCACCGTGCGCTTCAGCGCCACCGTCGAGCGCGGCGGGTCGGAGAAGCGGAAGTCGAGCACCGGTAGCTCGGCGAGGCGGTTGAGCTCGATGCCGGGCCCGAGCAGACCGAAGTGCTGGGGCAGGAAGGTGAGCCCCAGGCCGACCTTCTTGCACTCCTCGATCAGGCGCTCGGCCACCGGCTCGCTCATCTCGCGCTCGGTGACGATCACCCGCTCGACGTCGTAGTCCTCGGCCACGCGCGAGATGTCGGCGATCGATCCGAGTCGGGGCAGGCCGTCGGGGGCGACGTCGGGACTCTCCTCCTCCCGCAGGGAGAGGTAGCCGACCAGGTGCAGGCGCGCCTCGGGATGGGTGGAGACGCGGCGCGCGACCATGCCGACCGCGCTGGCCGGGCCGACCACGATGCCGGTCGCGACCCCGGTCAGCCGGTGCCAGAGGAAGCGCAGCACGGCGCGGGCGACGAAGCTGCCGAGAAAGGCGACGATCCCGACCAGGATCGCGCTGTGGGGGGAGAGCGGCCCGACCGGGCTGATCGCGAGCAGGCCGTCGAGGGCGAGGGTTCCCAGGGCGCTGGATGAGATCAGGCTCGAGATCTCATCCAGGGTGCTGTGGCGAATTCGGCGGTGATCGTTGTCATAGAGACCGTGGAGCTTGAGGATCAGGATCCAGACCGGACTGAACATCACCGCCCAGAAGAGGGTGGCGACTTCTGTGGTCGAGGTCGTCGCCGTCGCCACGCAGAGCGCTCCGGCCAGGGCCGTCCAGTCGCCCGCCGCCAGCAGCCGGCGCAGGAGCGCGCCGCGCCTTCGCGACCCCTCGGGGCCAATCAGGCCCAACCGGGCGGCGATGTCGGTTCTCCTGCGCTGCGGCAAAGGGGCCGGCGGGCTCGGGGCCGATGCCGGGGGCGGGCCTTTCTGAGCGGGGCGGCTCATCACCCTCACCCGCAATTCCAACCGGCTCGGAAACAGGCCTCAAGCGGGTTCAGCCGCTGGGCCCGAGCAAGGTCTGCCCGCGCCCCCGCCGCGTTACCGGCTTCGTGCTCCACCTTCGAGCGCAGGTAATAGAGCTGCCAGTTGCGGTCCTCGCGTTCGATCGCCTGCGTAAAGCGTTCCGTCGCGGTTGGGTAGTCGCCCTGCAGCTGGGCGAGGAGGCCCAGCTGCACATAGGGTGAGGCGGCCCATGGCTCGACCGAGCGGGC
>DATCBF010000083.1:0-7895 GCA_036512025.1 Solirubrobacterales bacterium | reverse complement strand
GCTCTTCGGGCTCGAGGACGAGGTCGACCTGCGGATGGGCACCTTCTCCAAGAGCCTCGCCTCCTGCGGCGGCTTCATCGCCGGCCCCGCCGACGTGATCGAGTACCTGCGGGTCTCCTCGCGCTCCTTCATCTTCAGCGCCTCGGCGGTGCCGGCCGCGGTCGGCGCGGCGCTGGCGGCCCTGCGGGTGATCCGCGCCGACGGCCCTGAGCTGTTCGAGACCCTGCTCGACAACGCCGAGTACCTGCGCGAGGGCCTGCGGCACCTCGGCCTCGAGGTGATCGAGCCGGGGACGCTGCCCGACGGCGCCGTGGCGACCACCCCGGTCGTGCCGGTCATGGTCGGCGACGACTGGCAGGCGGTGCTGCTCTGGAAAGCGCTCTTCGACGCCGGCGTCTACACCAACGTCGCGATCCATCCGGCGGTTCCCCCAGGGGGGGCACTGCTGCGAACCAGCCTGATGGCGACCCACGAGCGCGAGCATCTCGACGGGGCACTCGGCACGATCGCCAGGGTGATCCAGGACTTCCCGGAACTACCGCGGACCCAGTCCGACCGGTAACGAGATTTCAACATCCCCCGTTGAGGGGAGTTTCAGCCTTGTCCGGATCGGGACAAGCATCTTCGTCTCCGAAATTGTTGCTCTTAGCGAACGACCCGGGCCGAGTTATACGCCGCCAGGGTTGCGCTCTCCACCCTGGCGGCATACGTTCCCACGGCGTCGATCGCACCGCGTAATTGGAGCGAACGGTTGAGAGCTCGACTCGACCAGGCCCCGGCAACCGCCGCCGGCCCGGCGCATAGAGATACCCAGTCAACGATTCCCTGAAGAGAGGAGTCCCAGTGGACGCTGCTTCGATATCCCCTGCACAGACCCATAATTCTCCGGTGCAGGCCCCCCAGCACATGCAGGCGCTCGAACGCGCCAACCTCGTAAGGCTCGCACGGGCCGAGCTCAAGCGCTCGATCGCCCGGGGGGATGTCGATGCCTCAGAAGTGGTGAAGGAGTGCCCCTGGGAGACCGAGAGCATGACCATCGCCGAGCTGCTCGCCAGTCAGCGCCGCTGGGGCCGCACCCGCGTCCGCAAGTTCCTCGGCTCACTCGCCCTCAACGAGAACAAGAAGCTCGGAACCCTGACTTCGCGCCAGCGCCTGCTGCTCTCGACTGAGCTGGCGACTCGAGGCCGCAGCGAGAACCGCGACGCGGTTCTCGCCTAGCCCTCGCCGCTCCAGGCCTAACCTCGCAGCCCGCCGGCTTTGAAGCTGAGCCCCCCCGACGCTCGCTGAAAAGCCCGGCGGAGCGCGAGGAAGGTCGCCGCGAAGGCGACCGCCCCGACACCGAGGCAGATGGCGAGGATCAGGCCCGCGAGGTAGAACAGGCCGCCGACGACCAGGACGAAGACAGTGCCGGCCAGCAAGGTCGTGTGGGAGCGGTAGCCGGCGAGGTGCTCGCGCAGGGAAACCTCGAGGCCGCCGAGGCCGCCGAGCACGACGCCGACGCCGATCTCCGTCGGCGACTGGCTGACGACGCCGATCACCAGCATCACGATCCCGGCCAGGACGGTCAGCTCGGCGAGTGGGAAGGAGCCCCAGGGGGCGGGCGGCCGTTCGTCGCTTTTCGCCGGTCGCCGCGCGGGCTTTGCCGGCACCGGCCGCTTAGGCCGCTTGCGCTGCTTGGTCAACGGCCACAAGCCGTCCGGATAACGGGCATCCGGAGGAGACCTTCACCTGCCACCAGCCCATCAGCATCCCGATCAGGCCGAGACGGGGGCGCGAGTGCCAGTGACCGCAGCCAGGCTCGCCGACATCGCGATTGGAAACCCTCAGCCACTTGTGGGAGGCAGGGTCGGCGAGCATCCTCTGCAGCAACTCCCGGTTGCGGGTCTCGACCAGCGTCCGCTCGTCAAGCGCGACGCGAGCGCCGCCGATCCGGGTGGCAAGGTCGTCGCGCACACGCTCCAGCTCGCCGAGGTCGAGCACACGGGGCTCGGCGGCGGCGGGGGCAACGGCGCAGTCCAGCTCAACGCGCGGGAAAGCCTCGGCGAACAACCCGGCCAGCTCTCGCTCGAGCCTGCCGATCTGACGCCGCAGCTCCGCACGGGCGAGCCGCTCGTCTCCACCGATACGGAGCGCGTTAAGAGTGTCTCGTTCAAGCAGATCCGCCATAAACCTGATCCTGAGTCTAGATCACCGCCCGACGCGATCACAAGCAACGCTCGGTTAAGCCGCCACGATCGAACCTCGGGAAAGCGTGGCTACGAGGTCGAGATCCGTGCCAGCGCTTCGGCAACCGCGGGATCGAACTGGGTCCCGGCGCAGTCGCGGAGCTCGGCGAGCGCCGCCTCCAGCGGCATCGACTTGCGGTAGGAGCGGGTGGTGGTCATCGCGCTGAAGGCGTCGCAGCAGGTGACGATCCGGGCCTCGATCGGGATCTGGGCGCCGGCGAGGCCATCGGGATAGCCGCTGCCGTCGTAGTGCTCATGCGATGAGCGGACGATGCGACCCACCTCGGAGAGGACGCCGCCGACACGTTTGAGCATCGCCTCCCCCTCGATCGTGTGCTGGTGCATGATCTTCCACTCGTCATCGTCGAGCGGGCCGGGCTTGTTGATGATCTCCTTCGGCACCGCGATCTTGCCGACGTCGTGCAGGAGAGCGGCGAACTCGACGTTGCGGCGGCGGCGGGAGTCGAGGCCGAGACGGTCCGAGACAGCCAGCGAGAGCTCAACCACGCCGCGGCTGTGGCTGCCGGTGTAGGCGTCGTCTGCCTCGACCACGTCGCCGAGCAGCATCGCGGTCCCCTGGTAGGCGCTGCTCAGCTCGAGGGCCTGGTCGATGCGGGCGCGGCGCTCGCCGGAGAGGACCGCAAGGACGGCGGCGAGCGGGACCACGAGCAGGCAGACCGCCGGCCCCAGCTCGATCGCGGCGAAGGCGGCGAAGAGGCCGATCGGCGCCAGAGCGCCGTCGAGCGCGTAGACGGGCGCGAGCAGCTTCGCCAGCGTGCGCGGCGAGGTGCCCTCGACCAGGCCGGCGCGGATCGTGGTCGCCGCGAAGTCGAAGGCGAACTGGGCAAGCAGAGCGACCGCGTAGATCGGCCAGTTCCCCCAGGAGAAGACCTGGGCGCCGGCCGTGACCAGCACCAGCGCCGGCCCGACCGAGTGCCAGCAGTCGCCAAAGACGTGGAAGGCGCGGCCGAAGTTCGTGCGACCGGTCGCGTAGTCGAGCAGCCTGCCCAGCGCCCAGCTGAGGCTGACGACCAGCGGCACGGCCGGGGTCGGGAGCAGGAAGAGCATCGGCACCAGCACCAGCTCGGTCGGCACCGTGTAGCCGTCGGCGATATCGAACTTGGCGCGGCAGGTCGCTATATAGGCGGCGACGAGGAAGGCCAAGGTAGGGAGCTGCAGCGAGCGCGGAGACGGCATCAGTAGCGCCATCGCCATGGCCACCGCGAGGAAGGCGATCGCGGTGCCGGCCTCGACCGCACGCTCGCGCCCCTGGGCGCGTAGCAGCGCCCTGGCGCGCCCGAGGGCGAAGAGGCTCTCCAGCTCAGGTGTCTCTGTGACGGTTGCCATTTGCGCAGGGGGTGGCGGCCGGACCAGAGGAGGCCGCATGGACATATCGGCGCGGCAGAGGCGATCGATAGCCCCCGCAAGCTGTGTACCACCGATTGTTCGAGAAAAGAAAAGCGACTAGCCGTTTGTTTGAAGATCCTCAAGTCACCGGTTCCGGGGCCGATCTCTGACGGATGTTCCGCACATAAGTCAGCTGAATAAGGGCAAACCCTCCGTGAGGCGGGGGCGCAAAGTCAGAGGTCTCGTGCTCAGGCGCGAGATGGCTCAACTGCCAGCTTGGTTTGAAAACCAGGCTTCTTGGCCTGCGACAAGGGGGTTTTCCCGAATGAAGCTCAGCCGCACGATCGCCGCAGTAACCGCAACCTCGCTCCTGGCGTTCGCCGCGTTCGCCGGCTCCGCCCAGGCGTGCTCCTACCCAGGAGCCCAGCAGGTCTTCAAGCCCTGGGGCGACCAAGCCTCTTATGTCCTCGCCCCCGACGGCGGCTTCGAGGCCGGCGGCGCCGGCTGGACGCTGAGCGGTGGCGCCCAGGCCGTCACCGGCAACGAGAGCTACAACCTGGGCGGCGCCACCAACTCGAAATCGCTGTCGCTGCCCGCCGGCAGCTCGGCAGGCAGCCCGCCGGTCTGCATGGCTATCGACACGCCGTCCTATCGGCTGTTCGCCCGCAACACGGGCGACCCGACCTCGAAGCTGCGCATCGAAGCCGTCTACCAGCTGCTCGGCCTGGTCCAGACCAAGGTCGGGGCGACGATCACAGCCGGCCCAACCTGGGCGCCGACGCAGTCGATCTCAACCGTCCTCGGCCTCTCGACGATCGTCGGCACCCTGATCCCCAGCTCGGTCCAGATCCGGAACGCACCCGCCGACAGCAAGGGCCAGTGGCAGGTCGACGACCTCTACGTCGACCCCTTCGCCCGCCACTAGACAAAGGGCTGAGTAATTCGGAGAGCTGCCGCTGGACAAGAGCCCGGCGGCAGCTCACCTCCTCTTGATCCGTTCTAATCGAGCAGTTGGGCGATGGTGGCAACCGTCCGGCCCGGTTCCCGCTCAACCTGATCCCAGGTGAACCGCGCCACTCGATAGCCGCCTAGGAGCAAGTCCTGGTCACGCCGAGGATCCCGCTCGAAGGCCGCCTTGGTGCCATGAGCGGCGTATCCATCCGATTCGACAACGAGGCGTTGCTCGGGCCAAAAGAGGTCGACCTCGATTGCTCTGCCCTCTACCCATAGTTTGTGGTTACAGAGCGGCCTGGGTAAGCCATGGGCTATGACCATTGGCAGCAATTTGGCCTCGAGCAGGCTTCTGACTCGTGGGACGATTAAGTCTTTGGTCCGCCAAGGATCGAGAATCTCTCGCAGTAAGGGCATCCCGCGCCTTCCCTTGCCACGGTCCATCGCCGCGTCGATCATGGCGATGTCGAGGATGCGGAGCACGGCTGCCTGCTCCACTGCTCTCAGCAGCGACTTCCGACCCAGCATCCCAGCGAGGTCGACGAGTGTTCTTGACGGCGTCGTAGAGGAGATCCCATCGTGGGCGGTAACTTCCTCCGAGCCGGGGATGCGACAGCGGTGGACCCGGATCCCGTCGATCTTGCGTCCCCTCTGATCGGGCCCGGTTACGTCGATCAACGTAGGCGCCCGATCCCGAAGACCCCAGAGATTGGCGGCACTCACGTGTGAGATCACCGATCCGTTGCCACAGGCAAGAAGGGCGGCAAGCAGTTCGCCACGTCGCCCGATCGATGCATGCCCAACGGCGTAGACCCCCCGATGCACACGATGTAGCCGTCCCACCTTGGCCCGGTGTTGAGATGCACGGGGAGCAAGACCGGCGTCTCCCAGCTGGTCCAGCGAGACAACTCCCTCCTGGCTCGCTGCCATCTCTGCCACCAAGCGATCCGGGCTCTTCCTTGTGTGGTTCTTTAGCGACGACATGTGTCGTTAAGGAACCACGCGGCTCGATTCTCCCCCAGAACTGAGCGAGAGGGGCGCCACAAAACAGTTCACGTGCATCTTCGAAGCACCGCCGATCAGTCACACGTTCGGGTTCGGGGGCGCCCTTGGGGACTCACTCGCCCTGCAGACGCTTCCCTGGGATGGTTCGCGAGCGATGCCGCTGCCCGCAGAGCGTCACTCTCACCGGCGTCTTTTCTGTGACCGCCGGAGGCAAAGCGGTCGTGCCGACAAAAACCTGACGGCGAGGCCTATGCCGATGCGGCCGACTCGGCCGACATCTCCGGCTCGCCGCCATCCTCGTCCGGGTCCGACTCCGGCGGCAGCTCACCGCCGCGGTCGGTGCCGGCGATCAGCTCGTCGGGGACCTTGTCCCCGGGGATAAAGCCCGACTTCATACCGAAGTAGACGGCCTGGGGATGGTGGGCGATGATCGCCACCGTCGACTGCTCCGGCATCACGGCGTAACCGCCGGAGAGAGTCATGCCGATCTCTTCGAGGTCGAGCAGGCGCCAGACTTTCTCGTGCTCTGACTGGTCCGGGCAGGCCGGATAGCCCCAGGAGTAGCGGCGGCCCTGATCGGGCTCGATCTGAAGCTGGCGGCGGACGTCGGAGTGCAGCCACTCGGCCAGGCCCTCGGCCGACTGCACGCCGAGGCCGTGGACAAAGAGCTGCTCGGCGAACTCTCCTTCCTGCTCAAGCTTTTCGATCAGCTCGGTCACCTCGGGGCCGACCGTGACGCCCTGCAGCGCGACCACGTCGCGCTGCCCGGAGTCGAGCGGGCGGAAGAAGTCGGCGAGGCAGATGCGGTCGTGCTTGGGCTGGCGCGGGAAGACGAGCCGCTCGATCTCGCGATCGTGGTCCTGCGGATCGAAGACGACCAGCTCGTTGCCGTCGGCGTTGGCCGGGAAGTAACCGAGACGGGCGCGCGGGTGCAGGTAGTCCTGCTGGCGCCACATCCGCTCCAGCCGCGGCGCGAAGCCCTCCTCCTCGCTGGTGCCCTCGACCAGTTCGCGCCAGGCCTCGCCCTTGACCCCGCGACCGCCCCAGTGCAGCTTGAAGAGCACGTGGCGGTCGAGGTAAGGGAAGACCTCCTCGAACTTGACGGCGATCTCGCGCCCCCCCCAGAACGGCGGCTCGGGAATCGGCGTGTCGGTCCGCGCCGCCGAGCGGACGCTCGAGTCGGTAGTCGGCGGCGAGTCGTCGATCACGACCGGCTTCTCGCGCAGCTGCTTGGCCTCTCCACGGATCTTCTCGACCAGCGCCTCACGCGCCGGCGCGTCGATCAGCGCGTCCATCGTGTCCAAGCCCTGGAAGGCGTCCTTGCAGTAGAAAACGCCCGGCGCGTAGACCTCGTCGGATTCTTTGCCCTTCGGGTAGAGGTTGCGGCGGCCAAAGTCGCGGTTGATCGCGGCGCCGCCGATCAGCACCGGGAACTCGAGCCCACGCTGGTGCAGCTCCTGGATGCAGATCGGCATCTGCTTGGAAGTCGAGACGAGCAGGGCGGAGAGCCCGATCGCGTCGGCGTCGTTTTCGACCGCAGCCTCGATGATCGCGTCGACCGGGACCTGCTTACCGAGGTCGATCACGGTGTAGCCGTTGTTGGTGAGGATCGTGTTGACGAGGGACTTGCCGATGTCGTGAACGTCGCCGAAGACGGTCGCGATCACAACCTTGCCCTTGGTGTGGCCGTCCATACGCTCCAGGTAATTCTCGAGCTGGGCGACGGCGCGCTTCATCACTTCGGCCGACTGCAGGACGAAGGGCAGGATCAGTTCGCCGGCGCCGAATTTGTCGCCGACCTCCTTCATCGCCGGCAGCAGCACCTCGTTCAGGGTCGGGACGGCGCCGATCTTCTCGACTGAGCGGTCGATCCAGTCCTCCACCCCGTCCTTCTTGCGGCGCAGGATGTGCCAGTGCAGGGCCTCCTCGGGCTCCATGCCCTCGGTCGGGTCGCCGGCCTCCTCGGCCGCCTCCTCGCCTTTGGACTCGAAGTGGGTGATGAAGCGCTCGAGCGCGTCCTCGCGCCGGTTGAAGACGAGGTCGTCGGTCAGCTCACGCTCGTCGTCGGGGATCTCGCCGTAGGGGGTGATGTGGTTCGGGTTGACCATCGCCAGGTCGAGCCCGGCCTCGACGCAGTGATGCAGGAAGACCGAGTTGAGGACGGCGCGCGGGCGCGGCGAGACGCCGAAGGAGACGTTGGAGACGCCGAGCGATGTCTTGACCCCGGGGAGCTCGGCCTTGATCCGGCGGATACCCTCGATCGTCTCGACCGCCGACGGCCGCCACTCCTCGTCACCGGTGGTCAGGGTGAAGGTGAGGGCGTCAAAGATCAGCGACTCGGGGTCGAGCCCGTGATCGCCGCAGGCG
>DATCBF010000082.1:0-3861 GCA_036512025.1 Solirubrobacterales bacterium | reverse complement strand
CGAGCCCGATCGCGGTGCCGAACAGCATCGGCAGGGCGAAGGTCATCGCGCCGAAGCTGAGCACGGCGCGGCGGTGCACGCGAACGAGGCCGAGATCGAGCTCGACCCCGGCGACGAACATCAGATAGAGCAACCCGAGCTGACCGAGGTCGGGGACGGTGGTGTTGCCGGCGCCGATCAGGTTGAGGCCATAGGTGCCGATTACGTAGCCACCGACCAGCAGGCCGATGATCCCCGGGACGCGCGCCCGTTTCATCAACGGCGGCCCGATGATGATCACGACGAAGAGGATCAGGAACTCCCAAGCCGCCCCGCTCGGGGATTTGAGGGCGATCGAGGCGATGGTCTGGGGTGACATCAGTGCAGCGTGGTGTGGAGGAGGGGGATCGCGGATTCGGCTTCGGTGGCGTCGCTGCCCACCCATTCACTCAGCAGATCTTCGATCGTGCCGTCGGCGGTGAAGGCGCGGATCGCCGAATCGACTGCCTGGCGGTTGGAACTGCCCTTCGGCAACGCCACCGAGAGCGCCTCGCGGTCGGGAAGCTGCGCGACGGCTTCCAACTCCCCTTTGGACTCGCTGGCGATGGCGACGGCGAGCGGCAGGTCGAACAGCGCTGCTTCGACCCGACCGGAGCTCAGCGCAGCGAGCAGTTCGCGCTGGCCGTCGAAGAGGCGGATCGACGCTTCGGGCACGATCGAGTCGGCGATCGCTTCAACGAAGGTGGTGGAGCGGACCGCGCCCCAGCGCAGTTCCTGGGCGCCGGCGAGGTCGGGGACTTCGGTGCCGCTGCGGACGACCACGGTCGGCGCGGATTTGAGGTAGGGAGTCGAGAATTCGAGGACGTCTTCGCGTTCGGCGGTGGGGGTGATCAGGTCGATGCCGAGGTCGGCGCCGCCCAGATGGCCGGAGACGAGTCGGTGGAAGTGGACGACCTTGATCTGAACTCGATCGAGGCCGAAGCGCTTCGCCATCTCGCGGGCGAGCTCGTACTCGAAGCCGCCGGTCGGGTGGGTCGCCGTCCCTTCCCAGAAGCCAGCGCTGGGGACGGCGGCGGTGGCGACGGTGAGGACGTTCGGCTGGACCGAGCTGAAGCTGCCGGCCGACCCCGAGATCGAGCCGCAACCGCACAGCGCCCCGCCCAGAGCGAGGAACGTGAGCACAGTCGCGCCCAGCGTGGCCCTCAATCGATGCCATCGCCCCCGCTTCAGGAATCGCTCCTCGACTGCTTCACGTTCGGGACAGTAATCGCGCGGCAGCCTTGACGGCACGTACGATCACCCCGCCCCCGTGGTCCACGTCGACACCACCTCCTTCTTCCTGATCGTCCTCAGCAGCGCGGTGGCCGCGGCCACGGTTGCCGTCCTGCCGAGCAGGATCGCGCCGCCGGTGGTAGTGCTTGAGCTGCTGTTCGGAATCGCGATCGGGCCTCACGGCTTCGGCTGGGCCTCGACCGACGAATTCATCCTCTTCTTCTCGAACCTCGGCCTCGGCATGCTTTTCTACTTCGCCGGCTACGAGATCGACTTCGAGCGGATACGCGGCATGCCGCTGCGGCTCGGCGCCCGTGGCTGGTTGCTCTCCGTCGCGCTCGCCTACGCGATCGGGGGGCTGCTGGTCGTCCTCGGGGTAATCGACTCGCTGATCTACACCGGCTCGGCGATGGCGACGACGGCGATCGGGACCTTGATCCCGATCCTCCGCGACGGCGGTGAGCTGAAGACCAGGTTCGGCACCTATCTGCTGGGTGCGGGCGCGGTAGGCGAGTTCGGACCGATCCTGCTGGTGACGCTCTTCCTCTCGACCGACCACCCGCTGCGCGAGGCGGTGATCCTGATCGCCTTCATCCTGATCGCAGTCGGGATCGCGCTGCTCTCGATGGGAGTCGTCTGGCGCGGATGGTCGGCGCTCGAGCGCAGCCTGGAGTCGAGCAACCAGCTCGCGATCCGGATCACCGTGGTCCTCGTCTTCGGCCTGGTCGGCCTGGCCGGGCACCTGCACCTCGACATCCTGCTGGGTGGCTTCGTGGCCGGAATGATCACCAGGGCGGCGCTGCGAGGTCACGAGGTCGCCGTCTTCGACTCGAAGCTGACGGCGGTCGGCTTCGGCTTCTTCGTCCCCTTCTTCTTCATCTACAGCGGCATGAACTTCGACCTCGAGGCGCTCGGCTCGGCGCCGGCGATGTTGAAGCTGGTGATGTTCTTCTGCCTGTTCCTGGTCGTGCGTGGGGCGCCGGCGCTGCTTCTCTACCGCGATGTCCTCGGCTCGACCCAGCGGGCGTCACTCGCCTTCTACTCGGCGACGGAGCTGCCGCTGGTCGTGGCGATCACGACCCTTGCCGTCGAAGACGGACACATGAAGGCCTCGACCGCCGCCGGCCTGGTCGGCGCGGCGATGCTCTCGACCCTGGTGTTCCCATTCGTCGGCACCGCTCTGCAGAACCGCCACGCGTCAGCCGGGCTCGAAGCACCCGTGCCCGCAGAGGGCTGACCTTCACCGAGCGATGATCGACCAGCGATCGTCGGATCGCGCGACCAGCCGCGCCACCTCCAGCTCGCGAATCGCCACCGCCACCTCGGCCAGCCGCAGACGGCCCTCGAGGCCGTCTGCGATCTCGTCGGACTCCCTGGCCCCAGTCGTCGCCGAAAGATAGGCGTGGACAAGCTTGGCGTCGTTGCTGAGAGCGTCCAACCGTTCGTCCACGAAGGCGCGGGAGTGTACCCCGCGATGCTGGCTCCGCAATCGAGCGCGGGCCAGATGTCAGAGCTCTGACGCTTCCGGGACGCCACCGTCACCGTGGAGCTGTTCGAGCCCCGCAGGCGCCGGTCCCTGCAAGCGCCAACCATGGGGTGTGCGCCGCAGCGTGCCCTGTTCGTCAAGGCCCGCGAGCGCCGTCGTCACCGACGGCCGCCTCGCACCCACCATCTCTCCGAGCAGGCTGTGGGTCAGCGGCACCGGCACGTCCACCCAGCCGTCGTGCATGTGCCCGAAGCGATCGGCCAGGTGCCAGAAGAGCATCACCAGCCGCGTCTCGACCTTACGCTGGCTGACGATCGCGACCAGAATCGCCAGGTAACGCGAGCGCAGAAGCGCGCGTCGCACGATGGCAACCGCGACCTCCGGAAAAGCAGCGCAGCCGCGCACGAACTCGGCGTCGAGAACGGCCAAGCGGGCGCGCTCAATGACGAGCCAGTCCGATTCAGTGGGGATGCTCGCCCACTCCCCGATCTGATCCCAGGGCCGCAGGAGATCGCCGGGCCCCACCAGCTCGGCGCCGTGGCGCTGACTTTGGACCACCCGCCGACAGAGGGTGCCCGAGAGGACGAGGAGGCCGAAGCCGGAGCGATCGATGCCGGGGGTCCCGTCGGCATCCCAGGCGCCCTTGGGGAGCTCGACCACCGGCGCCAGGCACGAGCGCTCGGCGCGTTCGCGCTCCTCTCCCCCGAGCCCGGCGAGGAGGTCGGCGTCGATCCGCAACACCGGGATTCGCTTCACCTCGCCATTGTCCAACCTCTGACATCGAGACGCGCTCCGCGCTACTCCTGCCCCCTCGTGTTTCGCCAGGATGTCGGCTTTCTGACACCAAGGCCACAGCCACGTGCCTACTTAATGCATCAGCCGCTAATCCAGCTTTGACTAGAGGGACAACCGCCCTTGGCTTTGGGTGAGCAGGGATATTCCACTACGCCCGTTGCGAGCCGCTTGATTTCGAAGTGATGGGCGCTCGTATCTGCAGTCACCAAAATTGTGTAGGTCTTTTCGGCGGGTTTCACCGTAAAGGTGGGACCGCTGTTCAGCGTCGGCTCAATTTTTTGGACCGCTGCCTTAGTGCACGGTTTGTAGCTACCGGCGTTTTCGATAGC
>DATCBF010000081.1:0-7078 GCA_036512025.1 Solirubrobacterales bacterium | reverse complement strand
CCGATGGGCGACGCCGGCCTGACCGGCCGCAAGATCATCGTCGATACCTACGGCGGCATGGCTCGCCACGGCGGCGGCGCCTTCTCCGGCAAGGACCCGTCCAAGGTCGACCGCTCGGCTGCCTACGCGGCTCGCTACGTCGCCAAGAACGTGGTCGCCGCCGGGCTGGCCGAGCGCTGCGAGGTCCAGGTCGCCTACGCGATCGGCGTCGCCCACCCGGTCTCGCTGATGGTCGAGACCTTCGGCACCGGCAAGCTCTCCGATGCCGAAATCTCCCGCCTGGTCGAGGCCGAGTTCGACATGCGCCCCGGCGCCTTCCGCCGTTACCTCGACCTGCACCGGCCGATCTTCCAGAAGACTGCCGCCTACGGCCACTTCGGCCGCGAGGATCCGGACTTCAACTGGGAGAAGACGGACCGGGCCGAGAAGCTGCGCGAGGCCGCGGGTCTCGCTGCGACCGCTGCCTAGGAGGGGCTAGCGAAACTCGCGTCTGCGACTGAGGACGCCGCACCGCGCCGTGTCCGCCGCCGCCAGGCGTGGGCGGGGGTTTCGCTAGCCCCTCCTAGCAACACGTCCCGAAGCTCTCCTTGGTAATGACTTAGAGCGTGGTCTACCGAGGAGCGCGGGTATTCCAGGTCCGTTCGGTCTGGCGCATCAGCGCCGGGTAGACGATCCAGTGCCGGAACGGCTTGATCAGCGCCATGTATCCCTTTCCGAACGGACCGCGTGGCTTGACGTAGACGGCCATCTGCCCTTGGTAGCGGCCTTCGCCCTGATCGACCCAGGCCAGGTGCATCACGCCGTGCACGGTCTGGTTCGACAGCTCCGCGGCAAACTCGACGTCGGTGCGGTAGAGGGGTGCGAAGGGCAGGGAGGCGAAGCGCAGATCCGCCGCCGTGTCGCGCAGATCGTCTGGCAGGCGGCCGGTCAGCGAGGTTTCGTCGCGATCCGGAATCGGCAATTCGCCTGCGGCATCGTCCCCACCGCCGTCGATCGGGGCCGAGATCCTGCCGAGGTCGAACCAGCTGCCGAGGCGATCGCGGACACGCCACAGGACGCGAGTCGGGAGGGATTCCGCGTTGGCCGGGTCGGCGGCGACCATCAGCTCGAGCAGCGTCTGGAAGTCCTCAGCGCCACCGCTGACGGGAAGGGCCCAGACGTCCTCCAGGGTGAAGTCCGGCGCGATTTCGCGGATACGCCAGGGGCCAGATTCGTGTGCTTCGTTCGGAAGCCGCATGCTTATCCTCCATCCATACGATGTCGTATGGATGTTAGGCGGGCCGCTTGCATCTGTCAATACGGTGCCGTATAGATATGCCGGTGGCCAAGGTTCGGACTCCACGCAGCGCATGGGTCGACGCGGCGCTGCAGGCCCTGGCGGCAGGAGGCCCGGACGCCGTGCGGGTTGAGGCGCTGGCGGTGCGCCTCGGAGTGTCCAAGGGTGGCTTCTATTGGCATTTCACGGATCGAGCGGCACTGCTCAAGGAGATGCTCGATGCCTGGGAGAAGACCGGGACCGAGGACGTCATTGCGCTCGTAGACAGCCAACCGGCCGACCCGCGGGACAAGGTGCAGCATCTCTTCGAGCTGAGCTCGTCGGCCGATTTTGTCGTGGAGCTGGCAATTCGGGACTGGTCGCGCCGCGACCGCGACGTCGCCGGACGACTGCACCGGGTCGACAACCGGCGGATGGGGTATCTGCGCTCGCTGTTTGGGCAGTTCTGCCCGGATGAGAACGATGTCGAGGCCCGCAGCATGCTGGCCTACTCGTTGCTGATCGGCAGCTACTTCATCGCAGCCCAGCACGGTGACAGGACCCGGTCCCAGGTGCTGCAGCTCGCGGTCGATCGACTGCTCAGCGAATCGTGGGACTGAGATGACCGGGAGCCGTCGAGAGCGCCCGGTGCTCGTCTACGACGGGGACTGCGCGTTCTGTACGAAGTGTGTGCGGGTGGTGGAGAGGATCGGGCCAGATGCAGAGATCGTCGCCTGGCAGCTCACCGATCTCATCGAGCTCGGAATAACCGAGAAGCAGGCTGCAGATGCCGTGCAGTGGATTCAGATCGACGGCACGGTCCGCTCCGGACACGAGGCGGTAGCCGCGATGCTGATCACCGCCGGGCGGATCTGGGGGATCGCCGGCCATGCGATCCTGCTGCCGGGGATCTCGTCGCTGGCGGCAAAGGCCTACCGGCTGGTCGCGCGCAACCGCTACCGGCTGCCCGGAGGCACGCCCGCCTGCGCGGTTGCCGATCAAGATCACCACCCCGCAGACTAGCTCGAACCATCAACCGGATTTGAGTCACCTTTGGCTCTCGGTGACGTAAGAGCCCGTGGAAAAGGAGCCCGGTTGTCCTCTGGCCGAATGTGCCCGAAGGGCGCGAAATGCAATCTGTCATCTGCGCGGCGAGCCGCGCTCCAACTCCGGAGCTAAGCGCGAAGCGCGTGCGACTGAATTCGCCCAGAGGACAACCGGGCTCCTCCAGCGCAGAGGTCAGGCAGGAGGCTGTGCTTCACCCAAGCCGTGCGAGCCCGCCACTCCGGCGCCTGTCGCCTGGTCAACCCGGTGAACCACATCGCCCGGCTCGGCAACGCCGACGAAGACAAAGTTGTAGTCGTCGCTTGCGGCGGTGTCGAAGTCGACGTCGCCGATCTGCATCATCCGCTGGTAGACCGTCTGGCGGTAGTTGACGTTCTGGACGCGCTCGAGGCGCGTCTCCTGGATCTCGCGGGAGACGATTCCCCGTTTGATGTTAAGCCGGCGGTTGGTGATCGTGTAGGTCGTCGCCACCCGCTTGACGAAGCCGACGAGAACGGTGACGGCGATGATGACGAGGACGATGAGGAAGACGGTCGCGCTGGCGGCGCCCACCAGCTTGGCGATCGCGCCGATCACGGCGGCGATCACGATCCCTTTCAGATAGAAGCCAAGGATCGCCCGCCAGGAGGGATGACCTTCGAAGATGACCTGCTCTCCAGGGCTGAGGTTGAGCGCCACGGGCGCCAGCATAAGTGCTGGGCCGCCGGCGTGCAGGCGAAGATGGGCCGGGCCGTCCGCCGCCGTCCATACTTTCGCTCGATGGCGATAGTGAAGGTCGAGCCGCTGACCACAGCCCGTGCCCTGAGGGGTCCGTTCGACTACCGGATTCCGGCCCAGATGCCCGATCTCGAGGTCGGCAGCGTGGTTCGCATCCCCTTCGGCCCACGCCGCATCCTCGGCGTCGTGGTCGAGATGGCGGAGGCCTCCGACCTGCCTCCCGAGCGCCTGGCGGAGCCGATCGAGGCACTGGAGGCGGGCGTCCCGGCGGAGCTGGTCAGGCTCGGGCTCTGGGTCGCGCACGAGTACTGCTCGACCCCGTCGCGCGGCCTGCAGCTGGTGACCCCGCCCGGCACCGGAACCAGCCTTCGCTCTGTCCGCTCGCGGGTCGAGCTGCGGGCGGAGATCGTCGCCGCCGGGGAAGCGGCGCTGACTGGCGGCGAACGGCTCGGCGTGCGCCAGCGGGCGGTGCTGGAGGCGCTGCGGTCGGGCGAGATGTCGGCCTCGGAGCTGGCCGCTGCCGTCGGCTCCGATCGCCAAACGCTGCGCAGGCTGGAGGAGCGCGGCCTGATCGCCACCCGCAGCTCCACCGTGCGGCGGGGACCGGGGCACCTCGACGTCGGCGCCCCTGCCGGTCGCCCCGAGCTCCTGGATGAGCAGGTCGAGGCGGTCTCCTCGATCGTCGCCGCGCTCGACGGCGAGGCCGGCTCCCCGCGAGAGCAGCTCCTGCATGGCGTCACCGGCTCGGGCAAGACCGAGGTCTACCTGGCCGCGGTCGAGGCGGCGCTGGCGCTGGGCAGGGGGGCGATTGTCCTCGTCCCCGAGATCGGCCTCGCCCCGCAGGCGGTGGCGCGCTTTCGCGCCCGCCTCGGCGATCGCTTTGCGGTCCTGCACTCCGGGCTCTCGGCGGGAGAGCGCTACGACGAGTGGCGGCGGCTGCGAAGTGGCGAGGCGAGTGTCTGCATCGGGCCCCGCTCGGCTGTCTTCGCTCCCGTCCACAGCCTCGGCCTCGTCGTCATCGACGAGGAGCACGACCCCTCTTACAAGCAGGACAGCGACCCCTGCTACGACGCCCGCACCGTAGCCCGCCGGCGGGCCGCCGAGTCGGGCGCGGTGCTGGTCGCCGGCACGGCGACGCCGCGGCCCGAGACCTGGCTGGAGCTGCCGCGGGTCGAGCTGCCACGGCGTGTCGACGGCCGCCGCATGCCCCCGGTCGAGGTTGTCGACATGCGGGCGGCGGACCCGCGCTCGGGCCCGCTTCACCCGAGCACCTGGGAACGGCTGGAGGAGGTGAGGCGGGCCGGGGCGAAGGCGATCGTGATGATCAACCGGCGCGGCTTCGCCCCCTGGCTGATCTGTCGCTCCTGCGGGCATCACTGGAGCTGTCCCAACTGCGATGTCTCATTGATCGTGCATCGCCACAGCGGCCGCGTCGTCTGCCATCACTGCGCCCACGCCGAGTCGCTGCCGAGCGCCTGTGGCGAGTGCGGCTCTACCACCCTCTCGCGCGCCGGGGCCGGCACCGAGCGGATCGAGGAACTGCTTTCTCAGCGCCTCGCTCCGATGTCGGTCTTTCGCCTCGACTCCGATACGACATCTGGCAAGGGCGCTCACGCCCGCATCCTCGCCGCCTTCGGCGAGGCCGAGAGCGCCGTCCTCGTCGGCACACAGATGGTGGCCAAGGGTCACGATTTCCCCGAGGTGACGCTGAGCGCGATCCTCGACGCCGACGCCACCCTGCGCTTCCCCGACTTCCGGGCCGAGGAGCGCACTTTCGCGATGGTCGCCCAGCTCGCCGGCCGCAGCGGCCGCGGTGAAGCCGGGGGGGAGGTGGTCGTGCAGACCCTCGCCCCCGAGGCTCCCAGCATCTCCCATGCTTCCAGTCACGATGCGGCCGGGTTCCTGGCCGGGGAGATCGAGCGCCGCCGCATTCTCCGCTACCCGCCGTTCTCGAGCCTGGTCCGGATCGGCCTCAACTCAGAGCTGGAGACGCGTCTGGAAGAGGTGGCTTCACGCCTGGCGAAGGAGCTGAGCGCCGAGTTGCCCGATGGCACCGATCTGCTTGGGCCGGCGCCGATGTTCCGGGTCCGCAACCGTCATCGCCGTCGCCTGCTGATGAAGGCCGGGGACCGCGAGGGGACCGTTGCCGCCGTCCGCGACGTGGTCGAGCGCCTCGCCGCCGACCGTTCCCTGCGCGACGTCGCCATCAGCGTCGACGTCGACCCGCAGTGAGCGGCCGCTGAACGCCGCCGCCAGTCCTTAGACTCGGTGACCGATGAGCGATCAGGTCGAGACCGACAGCGGCGAGCACGAGCACGATCAGGAACTCGAAGCGGAGCTGCTCGAGCGACGCGAGGCGGCGCTCGCCCACGTCGTCAAGTTCGGCGACCCGGTTCTGAAGAGCGTGGCTTCGCCGGTCTCCGAGTTCGGGCTGGAGCTGCGGGAAGAGGTCGATCGCATGATCGCGATCATGCGCGACGGGATGGGAGTGGGGCTGGCCGCCACTCAGCTCGGGATCCTGCGCCGCGTCCTCGTCTTCCAGGCCGGGCCCGACAGCGAGCCCACGGCCCTGGTCAATCCGGTCCCCGAGTGGCGCTCCGACGAGCTTGTGCTGGCTGAGGAGGGGTGCCTGAGCCTGCCACGGGTCTCGATGGACGTCGAGCGCCCATTGCATGTGCGCTTCAGCGGCCTCGACACCGAAGGCGGAGAGGTCGAGCTTGAGGCCTCGGGCCTCGAGGCGCGCGTGCTTCAGCATGAGCTCGATCACCTCGACGGGGTGCTGATCCTCGATCGCACCAGCCGCGAGCAGCGCAAGGGGGCGCTGCGGGCCCTGCGGGAGGGTGGCAGTTACAGCCCTCCGGTCGAGGACGGGGATGAGGACGAGGCGGAAGCGAGCCACGCCGAGCCTCGCACCGATGCGTGAACACCGTCTACCTCGGCACATCGGGCTTCGCCGCGACGGTTCTGCGCTGCCTCGCTGAGTCTCCGTATCGCCCGACTCTGGTTGTGACGCCGCCCGATCGCCCCCAGGGCCGCGGTCGCAAGACTTCGCCGCCGCCGGTGGCGGATGTGGCGCGCGAGCTGGAAATCGAGTTGTTGCAGGCCGAGAACGTCAACGAGGGCGAGGCGTTGGAGCGGATTCGCGCCGCCCGCCCCGAGCTGGCCGGCATCTGCGCCTTCGGCCAGCTGATCCGCGAGCCCCTGCTTTCTGAGTTGCCGATGCTGAACGTGCATCCCTCGCTGTTGCCGCGCTGGCGCGGAGCGGCTCCGGTCGAGCGGGCGATCATGGCCGGCGACCGCACGACCGGCGTCAGCATCATGCGTCTCGTCGCCGGTCTCGACTCCGGCCCGGTGGCGCTGATGGAGGAGGTCAGGGTCGGCCAGGAGGACGACTTCGACGCGCTCTCTTCGCGGTTGGCGTCGCTTGGCGGCGAGTTGCTGGTCAAAGCCTTCGCTCTGCAGGTGGGCGGGACGCTGGAGTTTGCCGACCAGGACGAGTCCGGCGCCACTTACGCTGAGAAGATCGAGAGCGCCGAGCGCCGCCTCGACCCGACCCGCCGCGCCGGTGACCTGGCGGGGGTGGTGAGGGCGCTGACCCCTCACATCGGCGCCTATCTGGAAACGGCCGGCGGCGAGAGGCTCGGGGTCAGGCGGGCGCGGGCCGTCGACGTCAGCGTCAAGACGGGCGAGATCCGGGCCGAGTGGGGCGCCCTCCTGCTCGGCTGCGGCCAGGGCGCCCTGCGGCTTGAGGTGGTCCAGCCGCAGGGAGGCAAGCCGATGCCGGCCGACGCCTATCTGCGCGGCCACTCGCTGCCGCGGCTGTGATCGCTCCGGCACGGGAGCTTGCGTTCGGGGTGATCCGGGCGACCTTCGAGGAAGGCGCCTTCACCGAGCGAGCCTTTCGCCAGGCGGCCGACGAGCGCCGTCTCGACGGTCGCGAGCGCGCCCAGGCGCAGCGCCTCGCCTACGGGGCGGTGCAGCGCCGGGGAACCAGCGACGCCGCGATCGAGCGGCTGGCGGATCGCTCGTTGCGGCTGCTCG
>DATCBF010000080.1:0-4377 GCA_036512025.1 Solirubrobacterales bacterium | reverse complement strand
CAAGCTGGAGTGGCGGAGTGCAGCACCGATGGCTTCGGAACGTCAGGCATCGTTATCACCACTGAAAATGTGGTTGGCGGCACGCTGCAAGTGCAACAACCGGACGAAACGACGGGCGAAGCCATCGCCCATCTCACCGGTAAAGAAGGCAATGCAGTCAGATTTAAGGCCGAAGTTCAATCGATCCTCGGCACCCAGCACTGTGGATACGAAACGCCGAGTGTCCAACTGACTGGCAAAACAGCTGCCAAAGGTGGGAGCGACCTGCTGTCGATGTCAGCGTCGTTCACGAAGTTCGAAGGTGGGAGCCTTTGCAGCGCGACAGGCACCCTGAGCGGCAGTTTCCAAATCGAGGATGCGACAGGACACGCAGGCTCGCTGGACATGACCTGAGTTTTCACTCGCAAGCCGTAGGCCGTCGGGCCTTGGCTGACGATTGATTGGTTGGGGCCGCGCTGTTGAGGCGCGGCCCCTTCTCTTTCGGCAGAGATCTCAATCCATGTGCCGGCCTGGGCGCCGCACGCATCCGCGCACGCGCAGATCCAACAGACCTTGACTCATGGCCGGCCATCGGAGTATGAACGTGATCTCCAGGCGCCGGCAACCGAGTCGGGCGCCTACTCACACGAAGGGGAATACCCAAGATGAGCAAGAAGATCCTTTCCGTGCTTGCGCCGGTGGCGGCACTTATCGCCTTTATGGTGGTGCCGACCCTGGCTCAGGCCACGACCCTGCAAGCCAACGGCATCGAGGTCCCAAAAGGCGCCACCGTCAAGGCCCAAAGCATTCACAACAGTGTCTACACGCCGCTGCAGTTCAATGCGGTTAACGTCACGCTCCAATGTCAGGAAAACGTAATTGGAGCCGAAATTACTTCATCGCCGCAAACTGCGGACATCACCGGCACGATCAAAAGCGCCACCTTTAAAGACCAAGGTGCAGCGAATGAGTGCAGCACTGACGGAACTGGCACATCGGGTGCCATTATCACCACTGAAAATGTGGTTGGCGGCACGCTGCAAGTGCAACAACCGGACGCAACAACGGGCGAAACCGTCGCCCATCTCACCGGTAAAGAAGGCAATGCAGTCAAATTTAGAGCCGAAGTTCAATCGATCCTCGGCAACCAGCAATGTGGATACGAAACAACAAGTGTCCAACTGATTGGCAAAGCAGCTGAAAAAGGTGGGAACGACCTGCTGACGACGTCAGCGGCGTTCACCAAGTTCGAAGGTGGGAGCCTTTGCAACGCGACCGGCACCCTGAGCGGCAGTTTCCAAATTGAGGACGCAGGAGGACACGCAGGCTCGCTGGACATGACCTGAGTTTTCACTCGCAAGCCGTAGGCCATCGGCCTCGGCTGACGATTGATTGGTTGGGGCCGCGCCGTTGAGGCGCGGCCCCTTCTCTTTCGGCAGAGATCTCAATGATCCATGTGCCGGCACCTTGCTCAGACGGCTCCAAGCGTCGCCGTCGCCATCCAAAGAGCCTCGTCGACGGAGATCTGGGGGACGCCCTTGACCTGGACTGCGACGATCGCCACCCGGCGCGTGTCCGGCGTGACCTCCACTCCTTTGGCGGTCGTGCCGAACATGAGTCCGACGGGCTGGCGATCGTCGGCGACGATCAGGGTTCCCTGGGCCAGCTCGCCGGGCCGACCAGCCAGGGACTCGCCGGGGGCGGAGTCGCGGATGCAGAGCCTTCCGGTCAGTCGGTCGGCATCGAAAGCGCGCAGGGCGACGCCCGTCTCGACGGTTGAGATCGTCAGCGCGTCGGCTGGGAGCCCGCCCGTCTTGAAGCCGCCCTCGCGGATTCGTTCGAAGGCGAGCTGCTCGACCGGGGTGCGGGTGCGGTCGGGGTCGAGGCCGATCTGGCGGAAGAAGACCCGGTAGGCCCAGGGGATCGGCCGTTCTCGCATGTGGATCGCGTGGCCGCCGAAGAAACGGTCGGAGAGCTCGCGCAGGCGGCCGCGGACGACGTCGGAGCTGCGCCCAGGCCGGCAGTCGAGCTCGATCCAGGCGACTCCGAGGCCCGGGAACTCGGCCGCCACATGGGGCGCCACCCAGCCCTGCTCGGGAGAGGGCTCCCACCTTGGCCCTGAGCGAGCCCACTCGGCGTCGGCCATGTCAGCTCCTTTCCGCTTCGCGTGTCGCCTTCAGCAGCTCTGCGATTCGGGCGTCGAGCTGGGGCACGGTGAAGTCGCCGATGCTGGCGCTCTGCAGGGTCCCGCCGGGATAGATGTAGGCCAGGGTCGGGCAGCCTCCCACCCGATAGAGGCTGGCCACGGCGCCGTCGTGGTCATAGCCGACGGGCATCGTCCAGCCGTGCCGGCGGATGAGTTCGCGAACTGTGTCGCGATCGTCGCGCACGTCGAGTGAGAGGAAGCTCACCCGTCCACGGTAGCGCCGGAAGGCTTCCTCGACCACGTCCTGGCGGTCGACACAGTCGCCTCCTTTGGTGAACCAGAATGAGATCACCGAGGGGCGGTCGAAGAGGTCGCAGACGCGGATCACGTCGGCGCCTGAGACGTGGCAGGCGGGCGTGCGGCGGGCGTCTGCCGGGCAGGGAACCTCGGAGGATTCGCAGTCGTCCTGCGCGATGTTGGCGTCGCCTTCGAGCCCGCTGGAGGCGACCGGGACGGCGAACGCCGGCAATGGCCAGCGTGGCGCCAGCTTGTCGAGGCCAAGCGTGCCCTGATCGTTGCTTCCCACTCCATGGAGGAAGACGAAGACGACCAGGACGAGGAAGATCAGGCCGACGGTGATCGAGTAGCGGTCCTTCACCGCTTCTCCGTCCAGACGAGCGCCGCCGGCAAGACCAGCATCACCCCCACCAGCGCGACCGCGAGGTCGATCACGGTGACGAAGCCGAAGTCGCGCAGCATCTGGATGTCGCTGGCGATCAGCACCGCGAAGCCGGCGGTGGCGGTGATTCCGGAGGCGAGGACGGCGGCGCCGGTGCGGGAGTAGGACTGGCGCAGCGCCTCCGCCAGCGGCCGCCCCGCCCGTTTCTCCTCGTGGAAGCGGGCGGCGAGGATGACGCTGAACTCGGTCGCGATCGCGACCGTCAGCGCCCCCAGCGCCGCCGACATCGGGTTGAGCGGGATTCCCGTGATCCAGAGGACCAGCGAGGACCAGCCGGTCGCGAGCACGATCGGGGCCAGCGGCACCAGGGCGCGCGAGACCGAGCGGTAGACCGTGAGCAGGGTCAGCGCGACCAAGACGATGCCGGCCAGGGCCAGCCAGTAGCGGCTGCTGGAGAGGTCCGAGGCCGACTCGGCGGCGATCACCGGCAACCCGGTGAGCTGCACGTTGACTCCCTCCGGCGGCCCACTGGCGCTACCCACCGCGCCGATCTCCCCTCGCACCCGTTCGATCAGCGCCTGCTGGTCGTCGAGCGACTGGGCGCGGATGCCGAAGGCCATCAGCGCCGTGTGGCCGAGGCCTCCGGTCTTCGCGTCCCTGGGCGCCACCTGGGCGAGGTCGTAGTCGGGCAGCTGGGCTACCGTGGCGCGGATGCCCTGTCGCGTCAGCGGCCCGCCGCCCCCGGCGACGAAGTCCGAGAGCGCCGGCCCGGGGCAGATTTCGGCGTGAAGGCACGAGGCTTTGGCGCCGACGAACCCGTTTGAGCTGAGGACCCGCTTCTTGAAGGCGGCCATCCATTCGATCGTCGCCGGATCGGTGAGGTCGGGCGCTTCGACGCTGACGTCGAGCTCGCCGGAGACGCCGGTCGCGTCCTGTAGCTCGTTCAGGTCTCGGACCGCCGGCAGGCTCTGCGGCGCCAGCTGGCGAATGTCGGAGACGGTGGAGATCTGGGTCGAGGCGAGCCAGCCGACCAAGGCAAGAGTCAGGCCGATGCCGAGCACCCGCCGGGAGTGGGCGAGGGAGAGAGCGATCGATCGCTCGCCGAGACGGCCGGAGAAGGCGGCAGCGCGATCCTGGAGCGAGGTCAAGCGATTAGCCATCGATTCTCGAGGCCCATCCCCCCTCAGGCTGAGCGCAGCGAAGCCTGCTGTCATCGCCAGGGCGAAGGCGATTGCGATGCCGATGACGAGCAGCAGGCCGAAGCTGCGGACCATTGGCGTGGGGGAGAGCTGTAGGGCGAGGAAGCCGGCTCCCGTCGCCAGGCAGGCGGCGCCGATCGTCGGCCCGCCGGCCGCGGCCGCGCTGCGAGCCGCCTCGGCGCCGCGCAGGCCGGCCGCCACCGCCTCGTCATATCTGGCCTGGAGCTGGATCGCGTAGTCGACCGCTAGTCCGATCAGGATCGGCAAGACGGCGATCGAGGCCATCGTCAGCGAGCCGCCGAAGAGGGAGAGCAGGCCGAAGGTGAGGCCGGCCGCGCCGAGCGCGAGTGCCAGTGGCAGCAGGCGGAAGCGGG
>DATCBF010000079.1:0-6056 GCA_036512025.1 Solirubrobacterales bacterium | reverse complement strand
CTCCCGGGGCCTTCGCCCACAGCATGTCGCCGGTCCGCCCCTAGGCGGCTGAGCGCCTTTAGGCGGGCGCTCCCTTGGGGCCCTCGGCCAGCTTGTAGACGATGATGATGCTGAGCGCGAAGACGGCCAGCGACCAGAACGGGAAGGCGTTGAGCGACATCAGGGCGCCGATCGCGTTGAGCGAGCCGACGAAGATCCCGAGCACCCGGCCGAAGTTGCCGCCCGAGAACAACGAGAAGGCGGCGAAGAGCTCGACCACGCCGAGGATCAGGGTGATCCACCCCCATGTGTGGAGGCCGCTGACGATGTAAGTCGCATTGGCGGTGAAGACCTTCGAGTCTCCGATCGCGGCAATGCCGTAGATGATGTTCAACGCGCCTGCGATCAGCAACAGGATGCCGGCGAAGACCCACCAGCCGCTGAGCGTGCTCTCCTCATTCATGCCAACCCTTTCGTCGTGCCTGTGGAGGCGGGAGTAACCACCAGGAGATTCGGGGCGCCGTCGCGCGCTCCTGCGCAAAACACCCCGCCGCAAGGCGTCAGCCGACGAGCTTTTGAACGCGAAAGGCTTTGACGCCGCCGGGTGTCTCGACCTGCACCGTCTCGCCGACGCTCACGTCCCGCAGGGCGCGGCCGCTCGGCGACTCGGCCGAGAGCCTGCCCTCGGCCAGGTTGGCCTCGGTCGAGCCGACCAGCGTCCAGGTGTGGACCGTGTCTTTGGAGTCGTCATAGATCTCGGCGGTGCGACCGAAGGCGAAGCTCTCGCCACCGTCGTCGACCTCGACGACAACGGCGTTGCGCAGCCTCTCTCGCAGGCGTTTGATCCGCGTCTCCAGATGCGCCTGATCCTCCTTGGCGATGTGGTAGTCGGCGTTCTCCTTGAGGTCGCCGAGCTCGCGGGCGACCTTGATCCGCGCTGCCATCTCGACCCGGGCGGGGCCTTCGAGCTGCTCGATTTCGGCGCGCAGCTCCTCGATGCCCTCCGCGGTGATCGGCTCGCCTGTCGGCTCGGGGGCGTGCATTCCGCCACCCTGCCAGAAATCGCCTTTTTCTGTGGGACCATCTGTCGGTGACCCGCGCGATTGGACCCGTTCGGCAGTGCGCCCTTCTTGCTTTCGCCGCCCTGGCGCTGCTGGCTCCGGCCACTGTCGCCGCCAGGCCCTACCGCGTGCCAGGCCGTGATCCCGCCCCGCGCCAGAGCGCCGATTCCCTCGCGGGCGCCAGCAGCCTCAGGGTCAACGACGCTTCCGAAGCCGGCGAGCGGACCAACGGGCGAATCTTCGGCGTCGACCCACGCGAAGGCCCCTACTCATGCTCGGGGACGGCGCTCAACACCCCGAGCCGCTCGATCGTCCTCACCGCCGGCCATTGCGTCGTCGACAACGGCAGCTGGGGACGCGACCTGATCTTCGTCCCCGCCTACGACCACGGAGAACGGCCGTTCGGAACCTTCGCCGCCACGTCGGTCTTCGTCACGCCGCAGTGGCGCCGCTCGGAAAACTCGGATTTCGACGTCGCCGCCTTACTGGTCGAACCGAACGAGTTCGGCGCCCTCACCGACGTGGTCGGTGGGCGCGGCTATGAGACCGGGAAGTCGCGGTTCACCGCCTTTCAGGTCTTCGGCTACCCGGCCGGCGCGCTCGGCGGCGAAGAGCTGCGCAGCTGCGAAACGCACGGCCTCGGCGGCGACCCGCTCTCGAACGAGTTCCAGGGGCCGCCGACGGTCCCGAGCATCTGTGACATGGCCGGCGGCTCCAGCGGCGGCGCCTGGATCGCCGACGGCGAATTCGTCGATGGCGTTACCAGCTACGGCTACACCCACAGCTTCACTCACCTCTATTCGCCCTATTTTGGAGCGGCGATCGGGAATTTCCTTCACCATCTCCCCTGAAGTGGCGAAGATGGGGCGAGGCGCCACCCGGCAAAGCGCGCCCCGCCCCGTCGCCCTTCAGACGGCTGCAGATACCTCTGCGTTGCCATCGCCCGGTTTGCGGTCGTGGGGAGTCGAGGCCCCACGACCGTCAGGCGATGGAACATCACCGCTGAAGACTTTTGTCTGGCGAGGTCGCACGTAGACGATCTGTTTCTCGCGCAGCTCAAGCTTTTGTAGTTCGGCCCGGGTCAGCTGGGCCCAGATCTCGGTGCCGTCGGCGAGCGCGAACTCGATCCTGACCTCGAAGCCGAGCTGGACGATCCGCTGCACCATCGCCTCTTCGGAGTTTTCGTCGCGATCGAGGGCGACCTCCATGTCGTGCGGGCGCACGAAGTGCTCGCCGAGGCGGTTGACCTCGCCGACGAACGTCATCACAAACTCGTTGGCCGGCTGCTCGTACAGTTCATCGGCTGTTCCCGACTGCTCGACCCGGCCTTCGTTCATCACCACCAGCTGCTCGGCGACGTCCATCGCCTCCTCCTGGTCGTGGGTGACGAAGATCGTCGTCACGTGCATCTCCTCGTGCAGGTTGCGCAGCCAGGCGCGCAGGTCCTTGCGGACCTTGGCGTCGAGGGCGCCGAAAGGCTCGTCGAGCAACAGCACCTGCGGCTGCACAGCAAGCGCCCGGGCCAGGGCCATGCGCTGGCGCTGGCCGCCGGAGAGCTGGGAGGGGTAGCGACCGGCGAGGCCGTCGAGCTGGACCAGGCGCAGCAGCTCGTGGACGCGCTCGGAAATTTTGTCCTTCTCCCACTTGCGGATCTTGAGCCCGAAGCCGACGTTCTCATAGACCGTCATGTGCTTGAAAGCGGCGTAGTGCTGGAAGACGAAGCCGACTTCTCGCTTCTGCACCGGCTTGGTCGAGACGTCCTCGTCATCGATCAGGACGCGGCCGCCGTCGAGGTTCTCGAGCCCGGCGATCGCCCGCAGCAGGGTTGACTTGCCGCTGCCGCTGGGACCGAGCAGGGCGGTCAGCGAGCCATTGGGGACGTCTATCGAAACATCATTGAGGGCCTGAAAGTCACCGAAGCGCTTAGAGGCTCCCTCGACTGTGATTCCCATCAGGCGTCCTCCTTTCTTTTCAGGACGTTCATTGCCAGGAGGGTGGTGAGGGCCAAGAGGGCGAGGAGGACCGATGCCCCGTAGGCCCCCGCCGTGTTGAAGTTCGTGAACTGCTTTTCGACGAAGAGGGGAAGGGTTTCTGTCTCGCCGGAGATCTGGCCGGAGACGATCGAAACAGCGCCGAACTCACCAAGCACGCGGGCCGTGGTGAGGACGATTCCGTAGGCGACGCCCCAGCGGATCGCGGGCAGGGTGATGCGGCGGAAGGTCTGCCAGGCATTTGCGCCGAGGGTCGAAGCCGCCTGCTCCTGCTCGGTGCCGATCTCCTGTAGCACCGGCACCGTCTCACGGACCACGAACGGCACCGAGACGAAGATGCTGGCGAGAACCATCCCTGGCACAGAGAAGAGGATTTCTATCCCCGCTTCGGATAGAGCCGGGCCGAACCAGCCTTTGGTGCCGTAGAGGAGGAAAAGGGAGAGTCCAATCACGATCGGTGAGATCGCGAACGGCAGGTTGATGATCGAGTCGATCACGGCGTTGCCCTTCCAGCGATGGCGGACCAACAGCAACGCGCAGCCGACGCCGAAGATTGTGTTCAGGGGCACCGCGATCGCAACCATCAGCAGGCTCAGCTTCAGCGCGTGCAGGCCATCGGGAGAGGTGACAGCTTCGATTGGCGGCGCCAGGCCGTGTTCGAAAGTTTTGAAGAAGATCACTACAAGTGGAGCGAGCAAGAGCACGGTGAGATAACCGAGCCCGAGGGCGCGCAAGCTCCAGCGACCGCGTCGGCCGTTAGCGGTCCTCATCGTCAACTTCTTTCTCGGTGGGGCTCATGCCGCTCATCGGCATTACCGTCAGACCGGTCTCGGCGTTGCCGCTCGTGCTTCGTTCGTGCCGGCTGCTCCAACGCTGGATCAGACTTATCGCCGCGAGCAGCAGCAGCGACGCAACAAGCAGCACGACCGAGACCGCGGCCGCCCCTGTGTTATTTCCGGACTCGATCTGACTGCGAATGAAGACGGATGAGACCTGGGTTTCAGGCAGGCCGCCCGCGAACAAGAGGACCGAGCCGTACTCGCCGAGCGCGCGGGCGAAGGCGAGGGCGACGCCGGCGGCGAGGCCGGGGAGGAGGTTGGGGAAGATGATGCGGCGGAAGATCGTGAAGTTGCTGGCGCCGAGCGAGGCAGCCGCCTCCTCCATATCGCGGTCCATCTCGATCAGCAGCGGCTGCACGGCGCGGACGACGAAGGGGAGGGTGACGAACAGCAATGCGACGACCACCGCGGCCCGTGTCGCCACGAGATGGATGCCGACCGGGCTTTCATTGCCGTAAAGCGCGATCAGCGTCAGGCCGGCGACGATCGTCGGCAGCGCAAAAGGAAGGTCGATGACCGCGTTGACGGCGGCCTTGCCCGGGAACTCGTCGCGGACCAACAGCCAGGCGATGATCGTGCCGAAGACGGCGTTGATGACGACGACGATCAGCGAGCAGACGACGGTCAGCTCCAGCGACCTGACTGCCTGTGGGGAGGTGACCTGGGTCCAGAAGGTGCTGAGCCCACCTTCAAAGGACTGGCTCACCAGCGCGGCCAGCGGCAGCAGGACGATCACGCTCAGGTAGAGCGCAACCGTCCCCCGGCCGAGGCCGGCGCCGACCCAGGGGAGGCGGAAGCCGCTTCCCCTGGGTGCCGCTGCTGTGCTGGCGTGGGCCTCCATCGATCAGCCGGAGGTCGAGACTCCGAGTTCGCCCTCGATCTTGGCCACTGAGCCTTCTTCTTCATCGAAGAATTCGTCGTTGACCTTGCCCCAGCCACCGAACTGGGCGATCTTGAACAGATCCTTCGGGGTCGGGAACTGCTTCGGGTCGACCAGCTTCGGGTTGACCGGGCGGTAGCCGTTTTCAGCCCAGATCTTCTGGCCGGAGTCCGACCAGAGGAACTTGAGGAAATCTTTGGCTGCCGGCTCCGCCGCCTTTTCGGTGACGGCGATCGGGGTTTCGATCTGGATCGTGCTCGGCGGGACGATGTATTCGACGTCTTCGCCTTCTTTTTCGGCCTTGATCGCCTCGTTCTCATAACTAAGCAGAACGTCGCCCTCGCCCTGGGTGAAGGCGGCAAGCGCATCGCGGGCGCTGCCCGGCTGCGCCTTGGTCTTTTCGAGCACCGTCTTGACGGCTTCCAGCGCCTGGGCCGGTGATTTGCCGGCGTTGATCTCGCTGCCGTAGACGGCCATGATGTTCCAGCGGGCCGAGCCGGAGCTGAACGGGTTGGGGGTGACGATGCCGACGTCCTTGGTCAGCAGGTCTTCAAAGCTTTGAACGTCCTTCGGGTTGCCCTTACGGACGACGAGGACGACAACCGAGTCGGTCGCGATGCCGCCGTAGGGCTGTTTGTCCCAGTTCTTGGAGACGAGTTCGCCTTCTTCGACCAGCCGTTCCATGTCACCGGCCTGGGAGAAGTGGACGACGGAGGCGGGCTGGCCCGCGACCACCGCACGGCTCTGGTCGCCGGAGGCGCCGAAGGAGTTGCTGAACGAGATGCCATTGCCTTCAGGCGTCTTTTCGAATGCGGGCTCCAGGCTTTCCTGGTAGACGGATTCGGGAGTGGAGTAGCCGACTACGTCGAGCTTGGCGCCTCCGGACGAGCTTGAGCTGGAATCCGAGCTGCTGCTGCCGCAGCCTGCAGCGACGACGGCGATGACCAGCGCAAAGAGCGCAGCCATCAGGCCGGCGTTCACGCTGCGCCGCCGGGTTACCTTGCGAGCGTTCCGCATTTAAGCGTTCCTCCTATGTGGACTGACTGAGTTTGTTGACAAACTTAGTTCTAAATTAGAGCCGATCACGGTACCACAATGTCGATTGGCAAAGTAGACAATGAACTGGCTGACTGGCCAATAAACTGCCGCGACCAGTCAACCGAGAGGAGAGCGATGAGCGTCGACGCGGTGCGAACGCCTGAGGAGGCTTTGGAGGGGCTGCCGGATTTTCCCTTCGAGTCGAGCTATCGCGAGATCGATGGGCTGCGGATCGCCCACCTCGATGAGGGGGAGGGCAAACCGGTCG
>DATCBF010000078.1:0-4270 GCA_036512025.1 Solirubrobacterales bacterium | reverse complement strand
CGGCGCCGGGCGAAGGCGATCGAGGCGTTCAAGACCGGGAAGACCCAGGTGCTCTGCTGCGGCATCCCCTCGATCCGCCTCGGCCACTCACTCGAGGCGGCCTCCTGCGTGATCGCCACCGGCCTCGTCTTCTCCTACGAGATGTTCGATCAGTTCATCGCCCGCGCCTGGCGGCTCACCTCTCCCGGCCCGGTCTCGGTCTACGTCGCCTTGACCCTCGGCTCGCTCGATCCGAAGAAGTGGGAGCTGCTCTGCCAGAAGGCCAAAGCCGCCGACCTCGCCCTCGACGGCCAGCTGGTCGATGAGCCCGAGCAGCCAATCTCCCGCGAGGAGCTGCTGCGCGAGCTGCGCAGGCAGGGCGTGGAGGCCAGCGGCGATGAGATCGCGGAGGAGGACATCCGCATGGCCTGGGAGGCGACGGCGATGTCGGCGAGCGTTGGGGGGGTGCAGCCACGGTTCAGCGCCAAGGAGGGCTCCGCCGGCACGGCTGACTGGCATCGAGTCCAGATCGAGGAGCCCGAACAGCTCGATCTCTTCGCCGCCGCGGCATAGGGGTGTGGCGGACCGCGGGTGTGAGTTGGCCCCGCCCCTGGCTTTAGCAGACCTCCGTCGGCCGGGCGAAAAGCATCGGAGGGCACCGGCGTCGGTGTTCCCGGCCTCCTCCGGCCTGCTGCCTGGGGGCATGACCAACTCACACCCACAGCCCGCCAAGCCGACCACCAAACAGATTCGTTATCTCAAGGCTCTCGCCGGAAAGCGCGGCGAGACTTTCACCTACCCGCAAACCCGCGCCGAGGCGAGCGCTGAGATCAAGCGCCTGAAGTCTCGAAAGATCCAGCCGGTCGCCGAGCGCCGCTTCGAAGCATCCCGACCGCCTCGCTGGTCTGAAATCCAGGGGGACAAGGCCCAGACCTGGGCTTTCGAGGTCGAAGGCTACGGCTCGACTGCGCAGTGGAGCGAGCGGGGATGAGCGGCCAGCTCAACCTCCTGGCCCCGCCCAGCGAGGACACCATCGCTGTGCCGATCTGCCGTGAGGTCCTCTATTCGGGTTGCAGGGCGCACTCGGGAGGCGAGGTGGATCAGCCGTTGTTCGCCCACAGGCACATCCCGTCAGCGCCGCCACAACTGCCCGACGAGGCGGCCTGGGTCGCGGCTCTTGAGTTCGCCGAGGAGGAGCTTCGCTACAAGCAGTCGGCCCGCGCCGTCCTCGACCTAGACCAGTGCAGCGGCACCGGCTGCTGCGGTGGCCGTGCCGGGCCGTCTACTCCCAGGCTGATGTCGTCTTCGCGGGGAATCGAGGTCGACGGCATCCTCACCACCTGGTCGCGGCTGATCAAGGGCCGCCAGGAGCAGCGCGACGTCGAGTTCGACCTCGCCCGGGCCCGCGACCTCGCTGAGGCCTACCGGCTCCTCGACTACTACGGCCACGTCTACGGCGACGGGCCGCCCTACTCGCACGGGCGCGAGGAATGGACGCCCGTCCCGCTGATCCGCAGGCTCGCCGAAGAAGCTCTTGATCTCGGCGGCGAGCCGGCGCAGCTGGAGCCGCGTACTGACTACATGCGTCAGGGGATCGAGGAGGTGACGCGGTGTTAGACGTCGCCGACACCGTGCGGGCGGAGCTAGAGGGCTGGCGCGACTCCATCGCCGTCGACTGCTGCAACCAGGACCACGCCCTCTATCGACCCTCGCAGGTGATGGACTTCTCCTGCACTCTGGCGCTGATCTCGGCGGGCATCCCCGAACCCGATCCACTCGCCTGCGGGCGCATCGAAGTCCGCGTCGACCGCTTCACCGACGACGGTGGCCACCGGGCCTGCTCGTCGGTCGATGCTACGCCGCACCTCTTCGCCGACGGTCGCGGCCTGCTGCGGGACTGGACCTCCGGCCAGAACTCCGTCGGCGGGCTGGCTCCTGAGGAGTGGACGGAGCGCCGGATCGCGGTGGTCTGGTGGCGCCCTCACAACGAAGACCTTCGGTACCTGTATGTCGAAGGGGAACCCGGCGCCTCGATCACTCTCGGCGAAGAAACGCAGTGGAGATGGGAGATTCCCTATCGGCCGGTCTTCGGGCCGCCAATCCCCAACAACCACTGCGATCCACCGCATTGGGTTCGGCCGCTCTGGCCCTGGACCCACGCCGCCGATCGGCAACTCGACCTCTTCGCCGGGGGCACGAGTTGACCGAGCAGCTGACCTTCGACCACGAGACCGACGTCCACCGCCTCATCGTCGCCATCCGCGAGCTTCATCCCAAACGCGAGGGCGGTGGCGTCGGCCGCGAGGCGTATCGGTTGTGCTGCCAAGAGCTCCGCTCTCGCAGCTACGCCACCTATCTCGCCGTCATGCGCGACCTCGGCGAGAGCAGCTGACCGCCGTCTGCGGGAGCCACCCCGCCAGGGTCGCACGCTCCGCGTGCAGGGGCGGGGCCAACAGGCTCCCGCAGACGGCGGGGGCCAGCGACGTCAAAGGAGATTCCGATGAGGGTCCTGCTGAAAGAAGGCGCCGAGGCAACGGCCGACGCCATCCTTGTCCTGCGCCAGGAGGCAGAGACGACGTTCGAAGCCCTCTCGGGCCGAGCGGCGCCTGACGGCGGCATCGTCGCGGAGGCGAGCTATTCGACCGTGGCGCAGGCTGTCAACGCCGGCGCCCGGGAGCAGGCGACCCAGACCGTCACCGCGAAGACGCTGCTCAAGCAGGTCGAGTGGATGGCCAGGGCGCTCAGCGCTTACGAGATCGGCTCGAAGATCGGGCTGCACATCACCGCTCACGGTTGGGCGCTGGACTACTCGGAGGCCAGGCGGATCAACCGCGCCGAGGGCCTCGTCGAGGGAGACATGATCGCGGTCGGCCCGACGGTCTCACCGAAGAGGTTCATGAACGCACGAGGGCGCGTGATCTCCCTCAACGACGAGAGCGCTCTGGTCGAGCTGGAGGCCGGGGACCGCGACCGTCTCCATCGGGCAACTGGCAAAGAACAGGCCAAGCACGTCAGCTTCCCACTCGTCTGCGTTGAGAAGGTGGAGCACACGTGATGAGGGATACACCTGGCGTGTCGTAGAGGGTTGCCCCGGGGGGCGAGCGCCGGGCGAGGAACGTTCGCCGTTGGCAACTTCGGGCCTCCTTGAGAGGCCGTCCGAATTCCTCACTCCAGGGTGGCACGCGCCGCCCGCACTTCAACCCCCGCAAGGGGGGTTCCCCTCACCTCCGACATTCGTCTCCGGCTCGGTTCCGTGCGTTCGGTCGCGCGCCCTTCCTGGGCTCGTCAATCGAACAACCTCTCAAGGAGGCCCGAAATGCAGAACGTAAACGTCGTCGCCATCACCGGCAATCTCACCCACGACCCGGAGCTGAGCCACACCGGAGGCGGGACCGCCGTCGCCAGGCTGCGGGTCGCGGTCAACGCCCGCCGCAAAGACTCCCAGACCGGAGAGTGGGTCGACAAGCCCAACTTCTTCAACGTCACGGTGTGGGGTAACCAGGGGGTCGCCTGCTCCGAGCACCTGGAGAAGGGGCGCCCCGTAGCCATCCAGGGACGGCTCGACTGGCGTGAGTGGGAGGCCAAAGACGGGAGCGGCAAACGTGAGGCGGTCCAGATCGTCGCCGACACGGTTCAGTTCCTGAACGCGAGGCCGAAGACCGACGAGGCGCAGTCCGAGTTGGCGGCGGCCGACGAGCCGGTTGCGGCGGGAGCTGGAGCGGGGGGCTCCGAAGACGACATCCCGTTCTAAACACTCCCCAACAAAGGGCGCCCGGCATCAAGCCGGGCGCCCTTTTTTTGGCCTCGCGGCCGGCTCGGTGCGGAGGAGATCGCCGTAGGGGGGCCACTTTCCTTCGCTCGTGACTTGACGCTTCGACAAAAAGCCAACACGCCCCGACGGCGGCTGTAACCACCGCCGGGGCTTGCGCACAGGAGGGGTTAGCTCCCATGCACGACAGCGACGATAACCCGCGGCGCGTACTCACGACCGCACAAGAAGATGACCGCGATCAGGAGGGCATCCTCGGTTACCTGATCGCCGAACATCCCGACCAGCTCACGATCACCGAGCTGGCTCGTGAGATGCGGCCGGACGATCCGGACCTACCGCTTCCCGACTGGCTCCGACGTGGCGTGCGCGACCTGGTCGGGATCGGCCTCCTGCATCGCAGCGGAGAGATCATCCGCCCGACCCGCGCCGCGCTGCGGTTCAACCACCTCTTCTTCGATCGCGACTGACGCTGCGAGAGCGGCTTCTCGGGGGCCGGGGGTGTCTCTCGCCATTCACGTC
>DATCBF010000077.1:0-7426 GCA_036512025.1 Solirubrobacterales bacterium | reverse complement strand
GGCCCAGCCGACCGCGTCGCGGCCCTCGACCCGCTTGCGGCCGCCGTTGACGTAGACACCCCACTCGCCGCCGAACCAGCCCGCGGGCGCGGCGCAGGTCGGCGAGGCGTTGGCCGGCTCCTCGACCCGCTTGGCGTCGATCGCGATCACCACGCACTGGGCGCCGAAATGGGCCGCCAGCTCGCTCAGCAGCTCGGGGCGCTCCAATGCCGCCGAGTTGACCGAGACCTTGTCGGCGCCGGCGTCGAGCACCGCCTGGGCGTCCTGCACCGAGCGGATGCCGCCGCCGATCGTGAAGGGGATGAAGACGTTGTCGGCCGTGCGCCGGGCCAACTCGACGATCGTCTCGCGCTTCTCGTGCGAGGCGGTGATGTCGAGGAAGACCAGCTCGTCGGCCCCCTCGGCGTCGTAGCGCTCGGCCAGCTCGACAGGATCGCCCGCATCCCGCAGGCCGACGAAGTTGGTGCCCTTGACGACACGACCGGCATCGACGTCAAGACAGGGAATAACGCGCTTGAGAACCATGCCCATAGCCTAGTGGCGCCTTTGTGCCGGATAGCGACAGAAAAGCGCCATCCACGCACGATGCTCAGGTCTGCGCGAGAACCGCAATGGCCGCGGCGACCGTGAAGCGCTGCTCGTAGAGGGCGCGGCCCACTATGGCGCCCTCCACGTTCGGGGCGGCGCCGCGGGTCAGGGCTTCGAGATCGGAGAGAGCACCGACGCCTCCCGAGGCGATCACCTGTGCACTCGTCGCAGCGGCGATGCGGCTGAGCTCGTCAAGAGCGGGTCCCTCCATCGTCCCGTCGACCTCGATCGCGGTGCAGAGGAATCGTCCAACCCCACGGGAGCTCAGCTCCACGACCGCCTCCACGACCCCCTCCTCCCCTGCTTCTGTCCAACCAGCCAGCGCAACCTTGCCGTCGCGAGCGTCGACCGAGACCACCACGCGCTCCCCATGTTCGGCAAGAACGGCTTCGAGGAACTCCGGGTCGCGCAACGCCGCGGTGCCGATCACGACCCGCTCGGCGCCGGCCTCGAGCACCGCCGCCACCGAGTCGCCATCGCGCAGGCCGCCGCCGACCTGGATCGGGCAATCGACCGCCGCGGCGATTCGTCGCACGGCCTCGAGGTTCCGCGGCGCTCCGGCCTTTGCCCCGTCGAGGTCGACCACGTGTAGGAACTCGGCCCCGTCATCGGCCCACCGGGTCGCGGCATCGACCGGATCGGCGTCAAAGACCGTCTCGCGCGCGTAGTCGCCCTGTAGGAGCCGCACCGCATGACCGCCACGGATATCTATCGCGGGATAGAGGATCACGCTGGAACGGAGGCGCAGATCCGGGTGAAGTTGGAGAGCAGCCGCAGGCCGGCGGCGCTCGACTTCTCCGGGTGGAACTGGACACCGAAGACGTTGCCACGCTCGGCGGCACAGGCGAAGCGGGCGCCGTAGGCGGCTGTCCCGAGCAGCTCGTCGCCCTCGGCCCGGGGGGCGAAGGAGTGGACGAAATAGAAGGGCGTCTCGGTCTCGATCCCGTCGCTGAGACGCGACTCCTTCTCCCAGCGCACAGGCGACCAGCCGATGTGGGGGACCTTGAGGTCATGGGCGTCGAGGTCGGTCACCTCTCCGCCGAGCAGTCCCAGCCCCGTGGCCCCTCCCAGCTCGGTGGTCGAGTCGAAGAGCAGCTGCAGGCCGAGGCAGATCCCGAGAATCGGCACCCCGGCCTCGCGGCGCTCGGCGATCAGCTCACCCAGGCCGAGCTCACGCACCCGCGACATCGCCTTCGGGAAGGCGCCGACGCCGGGCAGGATGACCCCGTCGGCGGCGCGGACCGAATCGGCGTCGCTGGTGATCTCGGCCTCGGCGCCGATGTGCTCGAGCGCCTTCTCGACCGAGCGCAGGTTGCCCATGCCGTAATTGAGGATCGCGATCCGGGTCGTCATTCGCTCAGGGTGCCCTTGGTCGACGGCACGCCGGTCTCATCCGGGTCGATCGAGACGGCGACCCGGAGCGCCCGCGCGAAGGCCTTGAAGCAGCCCTCGATCATGTGGTGGGCGTTGCTGCCGTAGCGGACCGAGACGTGCAGGGTCAGCTTGGCGCTGTTGGCGACAGCGCGGAAGAACTCCTCGGCCAGCTCGGTATCGAAGCCGGCGATTGAGGTCGTGGGAAGATCGGCATCGAAGACGCAGAGCGGCCGCCCGGAGATGTCAATCGCGCACTCGGCAAGCGACTCGTCCATCGGCACCACGGCGGAGCCGTAACGGCGAATCCCGACACGGTCGCCAAGCGCCTCGTCGAGTGCCTGGCCGAGCACGATGCCGACATCCTCCACCGTGTGGTGAGCGCCGGTCTCCAGATCGCCCGTGGCCTCCACCTCAAGGCCCAGTCGCCCATGGCGGGCCAGCAGGTCGAGCATGTGGTCGAGGAAGCCGACTCCGGTCGAGGCGCCCGCCTCCCCCCCGTCGAGGTCGAGCGAGAGCTTGATCTGGGTCTCGGCGGTGCTGCGATCTCTTGTCGCTGTGCGTGTCATCGTCTAATCATCGCCGACTCGCCGTGAACGGGGAAGCCCTCTGCGCGGGCGAGGGTGTCGACGTGCGGAGCAAGCTTTGCCGCCGCCTCGGGCGGGACCACCACAGTCGCCATCTTGCGACGGAAGATGCCAGGGCCGAGTGGCCCAGAGAAACGACCGGCCCTGGAGGTCGGGAGGACGTGATTGGAGCCGGCGGCATAGTCGCCGAAGGCTGTGGCGCTGTAAGCGCCGGAGAACACGCAACCCGCCGTCGTCACGCGCGCGGCGAGCGCTGCTCCGTCCGGGACGAGCAACTCCAGATGCTCGGGCGAGAAAGCATTGGCGAAGTCGATCGCGTCGGACAACTCAGGCACGCGAATTAGCGCCAGCGGAGCGTCGGCAACCCCGGACCGACTTGCGGCCGTCCGCTCGGTTGCGACGGCCACTTCGTTGAGAACCCTCTCGTTGGTCGCCACGGCGACCAACGAGGTCTCACTGCCATGCTCGGCCTGCGCGCAGAGGTCAAGTGCCGCCCATTTCGGGTCGATCTCGCCGTCAAGCAGCACCATCAGCTCCGACGGCCCCGCCAAGGAGTCGATCGCGACGATGCGGGAAACCCTTGCCTTGGCCTCGCGCACCCAGGCGTTGCCCGGCCCGGCGACGACATCGACCGCGGTGATCGTCTCAGTCCCATAGGCAAGCGCGAAGATCGCCTGCGCCCCGCCCATTGCGTAGACCTCATCGACCTCACAGAGGGCCGCCGCGGCCAGCACGGCCGGGTTGACCTCCCCGGTGGGACCCGGCGGCGTCGCGAGGGCGATGCGCTCAACACCTGCCACGCGGGCCGGGATCGCGCACATCAGGACACTCGACGGATAGGCCGCCCGGCCGCCCGGCGCGTAGATGCCGGCCGCCCCGACGGGCACCTCGCGGACTTCTACCGACTGCCCCTGCGGCAGCTCGATCTCGCGAGGCTCCAAATCGACCTGAGCCTCGGCGACGATGCGGATGTTGGCGGCCGCAAGTTCCATCGAGGCACGCAGCTCCGAGTCGATCTTCGAAAGCGCCTCCACCCTCTCGGCGTCGTCCACCCGCAGAGATGTCGGCGGCGTCTCGGTCGCATCGAAGCGGGCAGTCAGCTCCAGGATCGTCTCGTCCCTGTTCGCACTTTTTCTGACCGCCCGTTCGATGTCACTCACGTTCACGGTCGGCCAGGTCTCGAGCGCCCAGACGCGAACCTCGGCCGATGTCGCAGCCGCGTTCTTCCACTCGAAGCGGCGCACCCTCACCGGGCGACCGCCTGCTTCAGCTTCGCGGTCAGCTCGTCGACCTCGGTCGAGCGCAGCTTGTGAGCGACCCGGTTGGCGACGAAGCGCGCGGTGCAGGTGACGATCTCCTCCCGCACCTCGAGGTTGTTCTCCTTCAGGGTGCGACCGGTTGCGACGAGGTCGACGATCCCGTCGGCAAGGCCGACCAGGGGCGCCAGCTCAATCGAGCCCTTGACCTCGATCAGTTCGGTCTGCCGGCCGGTTTCCTCGAAATACCTCTCGGCGATCCGCGGGTACTTGGTCGCGATTCGCATCACCCCCAGCCTGCGCTCGGACTCGCCCAGCTTCTCGTCGCCGACGCGCCCCGCCAGCACCATGCCACAGCGCCCGAAGCCGAGGTCGAGCAGCTCGTAGACCCTGCGGTCGGCCTGCTCGAGCAGAACGTCCTTGCCGGTGATGCCGACATCGGCCGCGCCGGCCTCGACGTAGGTGGGCACGTCGGAGGGCCGCATCGTCACCAGGGTGATCTCGGCGCCCTCGAAGATCAGCGAGCGGGAGTCGCCTCGAAGTTCGGTCGTGTCGATCCCCGCCGCGTCGAGCACATCGAGCGTCTCGCCGAAGAGCGCCCCGCGCGGTACCGCGAGTTTGAGTGGTCCCTCCGGCTTGGCGCGGCCGAGGCCGGCGACTTCGGTGCTCACGATGCTCCCTCCCGACGCCGTGAGTCCTCCTCCATCTGGGCGACGTGGACCCGCTCCAGGTAAAGCGCGAAGCCGGCGGCCGGCTGGTCGACGCCGAAGCGCTGAAGCAGGGCGTCATAGCGGCCGCCGCCGCCGAGCACGTGACCGATCGCGGGGTCGTACACCTCGAGGATGGCGCCGCTGTAGTAGCCGAGGTCGCTGAGCAGGCCGAGGTCGATGCGGACACGGTCCGCTGCCCCGCGGGCCTGCAGAGCCTCGAAGGTCTCCTGGATTCGGGCGGTCGCCCGCTCGACACCGGGGCCGCCCAGCGCCCGTGCCTGTTCCAGCACCTCGCTGCCGCCACGAAGCTGGGAAAGGGCGACACAGGTGGCACACTGCTCGTCGCTGACTCCGGGCAGCTCGGAAAGCTCAGCCTCGAGCCCGACCAGGTCATGCATCGCCAGCCGTTCGAGAATCGAGTCGCGGGCAGCGCCCTCGACCCCGAGCTCGGCAAGCAGTTGCCGGAAGAGATCGGCATCGCCGAGGCCGATCACGGCGCGGTCGAGCCCGGCCGAGTCGAGTGCCGCCTCCAGCACCTTGACCACCTCGGCCGTGCCATTGGGCGCCGGGGCGCCGATCAACTCCACTCCGGCCTGGGTGAACTCGCGCATCTGGCCACGCTGGGGCCGAACCGCTCTGAAGGCACTGGCCAGGTAGCAGAGCCGCAGCGGCATCTCCGCCTTCGCGTAGCGGCTGGCGACAAGCCGCGCGATCGGGACGGTCATGTCCGAGCGCAGGGCCAGCAGCTCGCCGCTCTCGTCAAAGAGGCGGTAGGCGCTCGACGCGGTGCGGCCGTCGCCGCGGCCCAGCACCTCGTCGTACTCGATCGCCGGGGTCGCAACCTCGCCGTAGCCAAAGCCTTCGAAGGTCTCGATCAGGCTCGCGTGCAGGCGCCGCAGCTCCCGCATCTCGTCGGGAAGCACATCGCGGGTTCCGGGGGGAATCGGATGGATCATCCGCCGGACCTTACGAGAACCGAGCTGAAACCCCTGCTAGGCAGCGCCCTCTGTTGAAACCCGTTCAATCTGGGCGCCAAGCCCGCGCAGGCGCTGGTCGATCTGCTCATAGCCGCGATCGATCTGGCGGATGTTGCCGATCTCCGAGGTTCCCTCCGCCGCCAGGGCGGCGATGAGCATCGCCATCCCGGCGCGGATGTCGGGGCTCTCGACGCGCTCGCCATGAAGCCGGCTCGGACCGCTGACGATCGCCCTGTGGGGATCGCAAAGCGTGATCCGAGCGCCCATCGCGACCAACTTGTCGACGAAGAAGAGGCGGTTCTCGAACATCTTCTCGAAGATCAAAATCTCACCCTGGGCCTGGGTCGCGAGGGCGAGGGCGATCGAGGTCAGGTCGGCGGGAAAGGCCGGCCAGGGGCCGTCCTCGATCTTCGGGATCGCGTCACCGAGGTCTGCCTGTATCCGCAGCTCCTGCCCCGGGGGAACGATCACGTCGTTGCCGTCGATCTCGGAGTTGAGGCCGAGACGACGGAACTGGCGGCGGACCATGACCAGGTCGGCGGGCTCGGTATCATGGATCACCAGCTCTCCCCCGGTTGCAGCGGCGAGCGCCATAAAGCTGCCGATCTCGATGTGGTCGGGGGAGATCGTGTGGGTTGCGCCGCCGAGCCTGTCGCGGCCGTGCACGGTCATCACATTGGAGCCGATGCCGTCGACGCGGGCGCCCATCGCGACCAGGAGCCGGGCCAGGTCCTGAACGTGGGGCTCCGACGCCGCGTTGGAGATCGTCGTCGCGCCCGGCGTCAGCGCCGCAGCCATCAGCGCGTTCTCGGTGCCCATCACCGAGGGCTCATCCATGAAGATCGCACAGGCCCCGAGCCCCCCGGAGGGGGCTTTGAGCTCGATCCAGCGATCGCCGTCGATCTCGGCCCCGAGGTCGCGGAAAGCGTCGAGATGGGCATCGAGGCGGCGGCGGCCGATGAAGTCGCCGCCCGGCGGCGGCATCCGTGCCTCGCCGAAGCGGGCAAGCAAAGGTCCAGCCAGCAGGAACGATGCTCGGATCTGACTGGAGAGACCCTCGTCGACGGCCGGCTCGGAGACGTCGGCGGCGCAGAGCCGCAGACTGTTGTCCGCCACCCACTCGACATCCACGCCGAGCCGCTCCAAGAGGGCGATCTGGGCTTCGGTATCGCGAATCCGCGGCACGCGGTGCAGTAGCAGCTCCTCTTCGGTCAGCAGACAGGCGGCGAGGATCGGCAGAGCCGCGTTCTTGTTGCCCGCGGCGGTCAGCTCGCCCGAGAGCGGGGCGCCGCCTTTGATTACGAATTTCTCCATCGGCTGGGCTAGGGTAACGACCGAGATGCGGAGAGGCTGGAAGATCCTGATCGCGACAATTGCCGCGCTGGCGGTGCTGCTCGGCGTCAACGCGCTGCTGATTGACGCGGAAACCAAGCCGGCCCAGGTGACTGAACCCGGCGGGAAGATCCTCCACCTGCCCGACGCCGATCTGGAGGTGGTCGAAAGTGGCCCGCGCGACGCCAGCCCGATCGTCCTCATCCACTGCTTCACCTGCGCCATCAACTACTGGGACGGGATGATGCCGCTGCTCGCTCGCAGGCATCGCGTGATCGCCGTCGACCTGCTCGGCCACGGCGGCTCGGAAAAGCCGTCATCGGGCTACACGGTCCCCAACCAGGCCAAGGTAATCGCTGAGGCGCTCGAAAAGCTTGAAGTCAGCGATGCCGAGGTGGTCGGGCACTCTCTCGGCGGTGGAGTCGCCGTCGCCCTGGCCCAGCAGTCGCCCCGGCTGGTTAAACGCCTGGTGATCGTCGACACGCCGCCGACCCACGACGACAGCAGCCTCGGCCTCGTCGCCCAGCTTGGCTTTGCGCCGGTGATCGGCGAGGCTTTCTGGCGCGTGAAGCCGGATTTTGCCGTCCGCAAGGGGCTCGAGGTCG
>DATCBF010000076.1:0-5868 GCA_036512025.1 Solirubrobacterales bacterium | reverse complement strand
CTCCTGCGGCTCGCCCGGGAGAGCGAGAAGGTGAGCCGGTTCCTGGAGGGCAAAGAGGTCGTCAAGGAGGTCGTCGTCCCCGGCAAGCTCGTCAACCTGGTGGTCCGTTAACCGGTCGCATCCGCAGCCGTCGCCCGGTTTTTGGTACAAAGCGCGCCGAATGCTCGTCAGGCGCCTCGAGGCAGCACCCGTGCAGGAGTGGCACCGGCTTCGCTCTCATCTCCTCATGGATGCGGGCGAGCTGGGCTCTCGACACATGTCCGTCACCTGGCTGGAGGTCCCGGCCGGCGTCGAGCAGACCCTGCATTCCCATGAAGAGGCCGAGCAGGTCTACGTGGTCGTGCGCGGCAGCGGCACGATGTCGGTCGCCGGCGACACGCAGCCGGTCGGGGAGGGCGACCTGATCTTGGTCCCGCCCGCCACCGACCATGCCGTCACCAGCGACAGCGACGGCGCCCTGGCCTTCGTCTCCGTCCAGTCCCCCGCGGTCGCGGCCGCTGAGCTCTACAGCGATCAGCTGGCCGAGGTGGCGGGATATGACGAAGACGACGAAGCTTAGGCGCGCAGCGCTGCGCGCCCCAGGCACGTAGTTGTTTGACATCCTTTTGATCTTGCGCACCACGTGTGCGCCCGGCTCGGTCACGTTTTCGCGGTGCCCGAGTTCTCTCGCTCCCAGGTAGTCGTCTACGCCGCTGTGGCGGTTGCGCTGTTGCTGGTCGGCGCGCGGGCGATTCGGGCCGAGGGGAGCGGGGGGTCGTCCTATGCGTCGGCTTCGTCGGCCTCCTCCAGCCCTTCCTCCTCGTCTTCCTCGGGCGGTTTCACCCTCAGCGACAGCGGCCAGGGCTCCGACGTCGTCGTCGACGTGAGTGGCGCCGTGCGCCGTCCCGGCGTCTACCGGCTGCCGGCGGGAGCGCGGGTCACCGATGCCGTCCAGCGGGCGGGAGGGGTCACCGGCGAGGGTCAGGTCGAAGCGATCAACCTCGCCGCGCGCCTGGCCGACGGCCAGCAGATCGTGGTCCCCGCGGAGCGCCCGGCGGGAGCGCCCGCCGCCGGCGAAAGCGCCGAAGATGGGCCGATCAGCCTTGGCGCCGCCACCGTCGAGCAGCTCGACACGATCGATGGCATCGGCCCCGTGACCGCGCAGGACATCATCGACTTCCGCGAAGAACACGGCGGCCTCTCCTCGGTCGACCAGCTCGATCAGGTGTCAGGGATCGGGCCGGCGACGATGGAGTCGCTGCGGGCGCGGCTACAGCCCTGAGCCAGCCGATGCGCGAGCGGCTGCCATCCCCGCTGCTCCTGTTCGGCATCGTCATCCTGGTCGCACTGGCGTTGCCGCGTGCCGGACAGATTCGCGAACGCGCTTCCGCCTCCCTCGGCCGTGGCATGCCTGCCCGCGAGGCTGAGCTGGCGCGCGGGTTTGTGATCGGCGAAGACGAGCGGATCGACCCCGGCACCGTCGAAGACTTCCGGCGGGCCGGATTGAGCCACCTCCTTGCCGTGTCCGGCCAGAACGTCGTCCTCTTGGCGCTGCTGGCGCTGCCGGTGCTCGCCGCCTTCGGAATCCCGCTTCGCGCCCGGCTGGTCTGGGTGCTGGGCCTGATCGCGATCTATGTGCCGATTGCGGGGGCGGGCCCCTCCATCCAAAGGGCCGGGGTGATGGGCGCGCTCGGGGTGCTGGCCACCTTGGCGGGACGTCGCGCATCGCGCTTCTATGCCCTGCTCGTCGCCGCCGGGGTCACGCTGGCTGTCGACCCCGATGTGGCCGGCGACGTCGGCTGGCAGCTCAGCTTCGCCGCCGTCTTGGGCATCCTCTGGCTGGCAACCCCGCTGCGCGAGGCGATTGTGAGCCGAATCGGCTCGCGTGGCTGGCGGCGGGCCCTGGCCGAGGGAGCGGCGGTGACGGTCGCCGCGACGTTGGCGACAGCGCCTCTGATCGCCTTCCATTTCGAAGAAATCTCGACCACGACGCTGTTCGCCAACCTGCTGGCCTTGCCAGCGGTCGCTCCGGCGATGTGGTTGGGGATGGTCTCCGCCGCGGCCGGCCAGGCGCCGGGCTTCCCGGTTGAGATCGTCAACTCGGTCAACGCCCTTCTCCTTGCCTACATCGCCCAGGTCGCCGCCTGGTGCGGCCGGCCGAGTTGGGCTGTCATCCATCTGCATATGAGCGCCTCGGTTCTGATCGCCACGTACGTCGGGCTCGCAGGCGGCGTCATAGCCACGATGCGCCTGGGACACCGGCGTCGACTCACGGCCCTGCGCCGTCCCCTGGCCGACGGGCCTAAAACGGGATATGCAGGCCCGTTTTCGTCCCGTCGGCGGGCTCTGCTTGGGATTCTGGCTGTGGCCGGGATCTGCCTTGCCGTCGTGATGCCGGCTTGGAGTGGGGCGGGGCAGGCCGCGCCGCCGGCATCCGGGCTGCGGATCGAGGTGCTCGACGTCGGGCAGGGCGACTCGATCCTGCTGCAGCCGCCAGATGCGCCGCCGGTTCTCGTCGACGGCGGGCCGCCGGGCGACGGCCTCGCCGCGAAGCTGCGAGCCGAGGGTGTCGACTCGCTCGGGGCGGCCGTGGTCACCCACGACCAGTCCGACCACGCCGGGGGGATCGTCGAACTGCTCGGACAGATGCCAATCCACCGCTTTGTCTACGCCTACGTGGGGAGGGATCTCCTCGCAGAGGCGCGGAGCGACGGGGCGACTCCCGAGAGGGTGGCGGCAGGAAGCGTGTTGCGATCCGGCGGCCTCGGCCTCGAAGTCCTCTGGCCGTCGCGGGCGCTGTTCTCCGAGCCGCTTGGAGGTGCGGACCCGAATCAGCGAGCGCTGGTGATCCTCGCCCGCTGGCGCCGCTTCTCGATGCTGCTCACGGCCGATGCCGAGGCCGAATCGGTGCCGATCGACCCTGGCCCGATCGATGTGCTCAAGGTGGCCCATCACGGCAGCGAAGACGCGGGCCTGGACGCCCTCCTGGATCGCACCGATCCCAAGCTGGCGCTGATCTCGGTGGGCGAGGACAACCCCTATGGCCACCCGACCCCAGCCACCCTGGCAACGCTCGCTGCCCACCACATCCGAACTCTGCGCACCGACCTCGACGGGACCGTCACCCTCGAGGTCGATCGGGGGTCGGTTGAGGTGACCACTGGCTGAGGGGCGCCAGCGCCGTCACTAGACTCGCCGGCGTGGCCGAAGAGATGCGCTCGCTCTATTTGATCGCCGGCACCGACCAGGCGAAAATCGACGCTACCCGGGCCAGGTTGCGGGCTCGGGCCGAGGGCGATGGCGGCGTTGCCGCGCTGGAGGTGTTCGAGGCGAGCGAGGGGAAGGGCTCACCCGACCACGAGGCTCTGCTTGCCGCGATTCCGGCGATGTCGTTGACCGAGTCGCGCCGTTACCTGCTTGTCGACGGGGTCGACCGCTGGCGCGATCGCCAGCTTGAGGCCGTTGCCGCGGCGCTTGCCGACCTTCCGCCAGATCTGAGCGTGGTCCTGATCGCTCGCGCCAAGGCGCCGGCCAAGCTGGTCCAAGCCGTCAAAAAAGCGAAAGGCGAGATCCATCAGTTCGAGGCGCCGAAAGCGCGCGAGATGCCGCGCACGCTGGTCGCGGACGCCAAACGGCTCGGCTTTCGCCTCGACCCTGCCGCCGCCCGGATGCTGGTCGAGCGGATGGGCGCCAATCCGGTTCGCCTTGCGCGCGAGCTCGAACGGCTGGCGCTGTGGGCGGGGGATAGCCACGAGGTCGGCGCCTCCGACCTCGACGCGATGATCGCCGATACCTCGGAGACCGCGGTCTGGCCACTTTCCGATGCTCTGCTGGACCGCGACCCGGCCAAGGCGCTGGAGATTGGCGAGCGGCTGATCGCCCAGGGCGAGAACGTCACCGGCCTCATCTACGGCCTCGCTTCGCGCCTGCGCAAAGCCCAGAGCGCGCTGGCCCTGATCGAGGAGGGCGTGCCGCCGAATCAGGTCGAGTCGAAGCTGGGGATGCATCCCTACGCGGCGCGCCAGCTGGTCGGTCGCCTGAGCAACACCAGCCTCGCCGAGCTGCGTCAGGCGACCGAGGTTCTGGCGGACCTCGAGGTCTGGTGCCGCGGCGGCGCCGATTACGGCGACGAGCTGGCGCTGACGCTCGCGCTGCGGCGAGCGGCGGGCGTTACGGCTTAGCCGCGACTAGGAGGTTGAAACAGAGCCGGCGGCGATACGGGAGGCTTTCGCCTTCTTGCGCGCCCCGGTGTTCTTGTGGAGCGCGCCCTTCTGCACGGCCTTGTCGATCTTGGAGACGAGCGCGAGATGCTCGGCCTCGATCGGCCCGGCGTCGCCCGCCTCGGCGGCGCTCTCCAGGCGGCGGAAGTGCGTCTTCACCGTGCTGCTGAGCAGCCGGTTCTCCGAGCGCTCGCGCTCGCTGCGTAGGATCCGCTTCTTCTGTGAGGCTATGTTGGCCATGATCGTGTGCCTGGGCGGGCTCTTGCCGGCCCCTGGCGGCCGCCGACTATAGCGACTGAGATCGAGCTTGGAGACGCCCAAGGCACCTGACACCCCTGAGGAGGACCGCAGCGGAATCGCCGCCGACGCGGCTGTGCGCGCCGCCGAGGCCTTCGATCCCGGTGAGGAACCCTCGGCGGAGCCCTCTCCCGGCCGCCAGGCGGGCCGGATCGCCCGCTCCACAGCGTTCTTCTCGGTCGCCACCGCCGCCTCGCGGATTGCCGGCCTCGTGCGCGAGATAGTCGCCGCCAGCTACTACGGGATCAGCGGCCCGATGTCGGCCTTTACGATCGCCTTCCAGGTTCCCAACCTGGTCCGCAGCCTTTTCGCCGACGCGGCGCTGCAGCCTGCCTTCGTTCCCGTCTTCACCGAGCAGCTCGAGCAGAAGAACTACCGCGAGGCGTTCCGGCTCGCTTCGACCCTGCTGCTGATCGTGACCATGGTGCTGGGCGCGATCACCGCCCTGTTCATCCTCTCCGCCTCGGTCGTGATGCCGATCTTCGCTCCCGGATTCAGCGGCGAGCTCCTCGATCTCACGATCACCCTCTCTCAGGTCCTCTTCCCGATCCTGATCCTGCTCGGGATGAGCGGCATCGTCGTCGGCATCCTCAACAGCTACGACCGCTTTGGCGCCTTCGCGATCGCGCCGCTGTTCTGGAACCTGACGATCATCGCCGTCCTGGTCTTCGTCGAGCCCCTTTTTCATGGACAGAATCGGATCTACGCCTACGCGATCGGCATCCTCGCCGGCACCCTGGTCCAGCTCCTGATTCCCGTCTTCGACCTCCGCAACACGCCGTTCAAGTTCAGCTGGAGCTTCGAGTGGCGTCACCCGGGAGTCCGTCGCGTGCTGCTCTTGATGCTGCCGGTGACGATCAGCCTCGGCCTGATCAACTTCAACCTCTTGATCAACAGCTTCTTCGGCAGCCTTGTCAGCGACCAGTCGCCGGCGGCGATCGACAAGGCCTTCCGCATCTACCAGCTGCCGCAGGGCATCTTCTCGGTCGCGATCGCGACGGTGCTGTTCCCGACCCTGGCCCGTTACGCCAGCCGCGGCGCGATCGACGACCTGCGGGCGACGCTGGCCAACGGGATGCGCCAGATCCTCTTCGTCCTCCTGCCCGCGGCGGCAGCCGTGCTGGCGCTCTCGGAGCCGATGATCCGGATCGTCTACCAGCGCGGTGAATTCAACGCGGCCGAGACGACCCTGGTCGCCACGGCGCTCTTCTGGTTCGCCTTCTCGCTGCCGACCAACGGCCTCTACCTGCTTCAGACCCGCACCTTCTTCAGCCTCCAGCGCCCGTGGATGGCGACCGGCCTGGCGGGGATGGACCTGGTCGTCTCGATCCTGGCGGCCTGGGCGCTCTACAAGCCGTTCGGGACCGGCGGC
>DATCBF010000075.1:0-4087 GCA_036512025.1 Solirubrobacterales bacterium | reverse complement strand
CGCGACGGTGATGAGGGTCGGCCTGCCCGATCGTTACGTCACCCACGGCAAGCCGTCGCTGCTGCGCGAGGAGGCCGGCCTCACCGGCCAGGCCGTCGCCGATCGTGTTCTCGCTAGCCTGCGCTCGGGTGACCCGGTCCTCGGTTAGACGGCGGGTCTCGCGCCTAGTCAATTTTGGGATTGATCCAAACGGCGCAATCGTTTAGCCTGCGCAGGTCTCTCCGGTGAGGCGAAGCTCTAGGGCTTCTGGGGTCACCATAGGGGGGAGGGATGTGTACCTCTGTATATGCGTAGATCCGTCGGGCTGAGGCCCGCGGATCGTCGCGCGCTCAACCCTCCTCGGCGAGGATCGCGTAGACCTTGCGCCGAGTCTCGTCCAGCAGCTCGCGAACGCGCCGCCTCTGATCGTCGTCGCCGGCGTGAAAGACCTGGCCGAAGGTGTGGTTGAGCTTGACGACCGCGTCTCGCAGCCGGATCGACTCCGGGTCGGCTTCGGCTCGCACCGCGTCCCAGGGCGTCTCCTCACCGGCGCGGGCCTCCTGCTCGACCTTCCCCGTCTCGGTCAACGAGAAGCGGCGCTTGCCGTCGGTCTCCTCGCCGCGGATCAGGTCTGCCTCCTCGAGCAACTGCAGCGTCGGGTAGATCGAACCGGCGCTCGGGGTCCAGGCGCCGCCGGTGCGCTCCTCGACCTCTTTGATCATCTCGTAGCCGTGCATGGGTCGCTCGGCCAGCAGGGCAAGGACGGCGGCGCGAACGTCGCCGCGGCGAGCCCGGGGCCCACCGCGACCTCTTCCTCTGCCGCGGCCGGGGTGATGGCGGGCGAACTCCTCGCGTGGATTTGGCCTGCCGTGTCGTGAGTGGTGTCTGTTGTGCATCGGAAATACCTTTCTATCGTGACTTAACGCGATATATCGTAACAGCTCGCCCAAATCGATCAGACAACGGCAAGGGCCGTTGCCTGGGAGCTCTGCGCCACAGAGGGGTCAGTCGGAGGTGTTCGACCAGCGGTCGGCGACCCGCACACCGTCGCCACCCTCGGGCTTGTCACTGCCGACAGCGATCACCTCGAGCCCATTGGGTCCGGCTTCGAACCCGCGCACGACGCTGGGGGCGACGCGGACCACATCCCAGCGCCGCAGATCGCGCACCTCGTCGTCAAGCCTGATCCGACCGGATCCGCCGACAACCACATAAGCCTCCTCCTGGACCTCGTGCCGGTGGCCACCCTCTGGCCTGAAGCCCGGCGCATAGCGAAAGTAGCTGACTCCGAGGTGCTCGGAGTCGAGGTGCTTGCGCGCGAACCGGGCATCGACCTCGTCTCCATCGAAGGAGTCGGCGATCTCCATCAGGTTCTTGATCGCGTAATCCGACATCGCAATCCAGTTTAGGGAAGGGCCCTCGCCGGCCCGCGGCCTACTGCGAGCGTCGCTGCTTTGGAGCCGGCATCTCGATGCAGAGCATCGCCGCCGAAGCCTGGATTCCCTCGTCGCTTCCGTTGACCATTCGTTCGCTGCTTGTGGCCTGGACCTGGAGGATGGCGTCCAGTGCCTCGTTCTGAATCTGGCCGAGTTCTTTCCAGCCCTGCTCATCCACGTAGAGAGGGGTGCGGCTGGTGTGGGTGTCGCCGCGCGCGTTGAATGTGCCGGCGCTCATGGCCTCGGCCACGTCGGTCAGGATCAGCTGCATGGTCCAGGCCGAAAAGCGCTGACGTTCCTCGGTGCTGAGCTCGCTCCACTCCTCGTCGCTCCAGATCGGCCGCATCACCGCCCGGTAGAAGTGCTCGACGGCGCCGCGCCGGCGCTCCTCTTTGACCAGCTCGATCAGATCCATTTTGAGCAGCTCGCGGATGTGGTGGCTGACTGTGCTCAGCTTCTCGCGAAGCTCAAACGAGATTTCCTTCGGGCTGGCGGTTCGTTCGACGAGGACGACAAGCGCTTTCACACGCACCGGATGCGAGACGAGGTGGACGAGCTGCTGGTCGACCCCTTTGTCCTGTTTTGTTTTCGCTGCTGCCACGGGATACCCCTTGAATCGATTGATCGAGGGACTCTAAACGATTCAATTGATCTTGCTGAGTGTTTTGGACCACTTTTTCGTTCGTCAGCCTCGATTGATGGAACTAGCTCGACTAATCGAATGGTCAAAATCAGTGATCCGACCATTTCGTGATCGAGGGGGGGTGAGGCAAATGACAATCGTGAAAGTCGAGCCGGTTATTCCGATGGTCTCGGTGCACAAGCCCGCTTAGGCGGCAAGGCGGGGGTCGGCCGCAGATCTAGCTGTGGCCGATGCCTCGTCGCCAGATGCCCTCCCACTGGAGCCATCTGCCCTCCCGCGGGGACTTTCGCTCCGTGGCGCTGAGGCGAAGGTCGAGAACGGGCTCGAATCGCTTAAGTAGCTGCGTTAGCTCGGCCGCGGCGAAGAAGTGGACCGGGAGCCCGGTCTTCGGTCCCTCCAGGTACTTGACCGTGAGGCCAGTGTCGGCGCCGCGCTCGAGAACGCGGTGGCGATGGTGGACATCGGTGCCGGCGGCGTTGACGCGAATGCAGAGCAGGCCGCCCGGGAGCACTCGGCGAGCGGCCGCGGCTACGTGTGCGTGGGCTTCGGCCCTGTTCCCATGCTGAAAGACCTGGATGCCGATCACAATCGAGAAGACGGCCTCCGGGGGAAGGGATGAGAGGTCGCCGTGCACCAGATCGGCTGCCCGCTCCGGCGCGCGCTCGGCCAGCAGCTCCAGCGCGACGCCGGAAACGTCGAGCCCGATCAGATCGAGGCCACCGGCGACCAGCGGCAGATAGTTGCGGCCGTTGCCGCAGCCGATATAGAGGCCGCGGCCGGGAGGGAGGTCGGCGGCCCGGGCGGAGCACAGGATGTCCTCGACCAACCCGACCGGCCGATCGAGGTCGTACCGCCCGTTTCGGTACTCGGCATCCCAGCCGACCGCGACCGGCTCGGTCGCCCTCGAGTCGCTGCTTGACGCAGACATCACAGGGAGCAGGCATCGGCCAGGTCGCGCCATGGCTCGATGTCCCAGAATCGCCGCGCGCGACCGGAGGTGGAAGGCAGGACCCAGACCTCGGCGCCGCCGATCTGCTCGTCCTGCGTGCCGTAGCTGACGTCGCGTTCGAGAGTGCCGCGGGCGGCGTTCTTGCCGTTAAAGGCGAGCCGGGCAGGTTCCACCTCGGCGATCCGCGTCTGAAGTCCAGCCACGTCGAACTCGACCGTGCCGACCTCCTCGTCGGAGCCGTGGAGAACCTTGCAGATGTCGGTGAGGCCAATCCCGTATTCAGGCAGGCGCTCGAATTCGAGCGGCTTCAGCTGAACCGGCGTCAGCCCAGTTGCATGAAGCGTCGTCCAAAACGCGTTGCCCGGCCCCGCGTAGTAGGCGCCTGCTCGAGCCGATGCCGTGCCCGCGGCTGTTCCACAGAAGACGACTTTCAGGCCTGGGCGCAAGCTGTCTGGAAGAACCGAGGTCATTGACGGCACGGTACTGACGGCGTTTGCCGGAACGCCTGCCACGAGGCCGGCAGCAGCGCAAGGTCCCCGTCGACCGGGAGTGGCCGGGCGTTACTTGTAGATCGCCACCGGGATGATCACGGCGCCGCGCTGGTCGACTTCGGTCTGGTCGTGCAGCGCGGCCAGCACGCATTCCCGCAGTTCTCCGTTCTGCGCCGTTTCCCCGTCAGGAAGGCGGCATCTCCTGGCCGAGCGCTGCAGGAGGCCGGCCGGCGCGTGTTTCACCGGCTGGGTCCAGATCTCGCGGGTCGGGGAGTCGATATACGACTCGTCTTCGTCACTGGAGAAGATGCGAACGACCTTGCCCACGACCGTAAATCGACCGCCCCCGTTCTGGATCAGGCTGCGCTCGTCGGTGAGGTGCTTGTAGCGCACCGGCAGTAGGAGTTTGAAATCCTTTTTTTCGCCTTTCGTGTTTTCCGGCTGGATTGAGAACACGAGCCGGGGGTTGGTCCCGACCTGACGGGCAAAGCCTTCGGAGACTTCGCGCAGGTGTTCGACCGCTTCGCGCCGAGCCTTCGACTTGGACGGGAGCGGGAACAGAGCCGGGAGCGTCCCCGACTGGCGCACC
>DATCBF010000074.1:0-6599 GCA_036512025.1 Solirubrobacterales bacterium | reverse complement strand
CTGCCAGCTTTGGCAGTGGCAAAGTGTCGAAATTTAGTTCGACGGGCAAATTTCTCTATACGGTGACGTCCAACGAATTCATCTCCGCCATCACGGTCGACCCATCCGATGACGATGTATTCATCGCCGAAAACGGTGTGGGCGTCAGTCAGTACAACTCGCAGGGTCTGAAGCTCAACACTTTTGGGCCCACCGGGACCGAGAGCGTCGCAATCGATCCAGTTACGCACGATGTTTGGCTGGCCGATACCCATGAATTCTCCGGCGGCGCCCGCCACATCGAGAAGTTCGTCCGCACCCCGGCGACGATCACGGTGCCGACCACTACCACCGAAGCACCTGACCTCGAACCGACGAGCGCGGTCCTGCACGGCACGATCAACGCCGACGGTGTGGCCACAACCAGTTGCCGATTTGAATGGGGCAGCACACTCGCGCTTGAACACAGCGTCCCCTGCCTGCAGGGGAATGTCTTCGATGGATCCGAAGATCACGCGGTAACCGCCGCGATCTCGGGGCTGACGAAGGGCGGGACCTATTACTTCAGGCTGACGGCGAAAAATGGAAACGGGAGGCCTTCCCCGGGGTTGAACAGGCAGTTCATAGCCGAGGGCAAACCGATTGTGTTCACATTCGCCAACCAGGTCAACACCGACGGAGTGCAGCTGAACGCCGAAGCCGACCCCAACGGCGGGCCGACGACCTACCGCTTTGAATGGGGCCTCACGGAAAGCTACGGCAGCTCCTCGCCGCAGGCCCGCATGGTCGAATTCATCAAAGCCGAAGAATTCTTCAATGCGGAAGAAGTGGACGACCTGCTTCATCCCCAGACCTTGAGCTACGTGGTGACCGGCCTCGCTCCGGGGACGAGCTACCACTACCGGATCGTGATCGAAAACGAAGCCGGGACCGTAGTTGGCGAAGACCACCAGATCAAGACCTACGTCGTCGATCCCGGCGTCGACCCCTGTCCCAACTCCCAGGTGCGCAAACAGACGGAATCGGGCCTGCTGTTGAACTGCCGCGCCTACGAGCTGGTCTCCGCCGCGAACGCGGGGGGCTATGACGTCGAGTCGGATCTGATCCCCGGCCAGAGCCCCTTCGATGCGCATCCGATGGCCGACGGGGCAGTCCTCTATGGGTTGAGCTTCGGCTCGGTTCCCGGCATCGCCGGCAGCCCGACCAACTTCGGCCTCGATCCCTATGTCGCTACCCGCGGCTCGAGCGGTTGGACGACCAGATACGTCGGCCTTCCGGCCGATGGGATGGCCGACCACGGCGCTTTCGGCTCGCCCCTGCTCGAAGCCGACTCCGGGTTGGGCGAGTTCGCCTTCGGCGGCCCCAACATCTGCGAACCCTGTTTCGAAGATGGCTCGACCAATGTCCCCCTGCGGCTGGCGGACGGCAGCCTGGTCAAGGGCATGGCCGGCTCGCGCGCTCCCGCCGGCAACCCGGCCGGCTACGTCGGCAGGCGCTTCTCCAAGGATGGCAAGCACTTCGTCTTCAGCTCAAAAGAGCGCTTCGAGAACGTTGCTAAAAACGGCGAACTGACGATCTATGACCGCGATCTCTCGGCCGGCGCCACCCAGGTCGTCTCGACCCTGCCGAACGGCTCGACGATGAGCACGGCCGAAGCTCCGGGGGAGCTCGATGTCTCCGCCGACGGCTCGCGCATCTTGATCGGCAAGGCGCTCTCCACCGACGAAGACGGCAACACCTACTGGCACCCCTACATGCACCTCGGGACGGCGACGGCATCGGTCGACCTGGCCCCGACCACGACCACGGGCGTCCTCTACGCGGGGATGAGCTCGGATGGCTCCAAGGTCTTCTTCACCACCCCGGACAAGCTGCTCGGCTCCGACGAAGACGAAAGCGCCGACCTCTATGAGGCCGAAGTCAGCCCGGCCGGCTCGCTCAGCTTGAAACTGCTCTCGGGTGGATCCACCCCCCCCGTGGGCAATACCGATGCCTGCGACCCGGCGCCCAACGCCAACGGCAATAACTGGAACGCGGTCGGCGCCTCCTCGGTCAACAGCTGCGGCGTCTTGGCGATCGGCGGCGGCGGGGGCATCGCCTCTGCCGAGGGCAGCGCCTACTTCCTCAGTCCCGAGGCCCTGGATGGCTCCGGCGTGGCGAACCAGCCCAACCTCTTCGTCTCGCGTCCCGGCCAGCCGCCGCACTTCATCGCAACCCTGGAAACGAGCAACCCGGTCGTCCTCGATGCCCTCAAAGACTCCGCAGTCCACCACTATGGCGACTTCCAGGTCACTCCCGACGGGCAGTTCGCCGCCTACAACTCGAAGGTCGCCCCGCCCGGGGTGACCAGCTTCGGCCACACCATGATCTATCGCTATGACGCGCTCTCCCAGAACCTGCTCTGCGCCTCCTGCACCCCCACCGGCGCCGCCCTCACCAGCGATGCCTCCCTCGCTCCCTACGGTCTCTCACTGGCCGATGACGGGCGCCTCTTCTTTGCCTCCGGACAGCCCTATGTGCTGCGCGACACCAATGGCAAGAAGGATGCCTATGAGTGGGAGAACGGCACGATCCAGCTGATCTCGACCGGCGCGAGCCCCGACGATTCGACCCTGCTCTCGGTCAGCTCAGATGGCAAAGACGCCTACTTCTTCACTCGCCAGACGCTTGTGCACGGGGACGAAAACGGCAGCGCTGTAAAGGTCTATGACGCTCGCGAAGGGGGCGGCTTCCTCTATGACCCGCCGCCCTTCCCCTGTGCTGCTTCTGACGAGTGTCACGGGCCGGGCACCCAGGCGCCGCCCGCGCCGAACATCAGCACCGTGCTGGGTTCGGGACGTCCTTCCGAAGTCACCCAGACCACGAAACACAAACACAAAAAACACGGCAGAAAGCACCATCACAAAAAGCAGGCAAGGGGTAGGCACGGCCGATGAGAAAGAAGACGAAGATGAGCAGAAAGCCGATCGGCGCTCTCGCGCTCTGCCTCGGCCTGCTGCTCCTGGGCCTGTTCGCGACTCAGGCCTCGGCGAGCGAGTCGATCAGCGAATTCAGCGTGGCCGCCTCACGCACCCAGGCCGGCGGGCACCCCGACCTCAAGACCAGGATCCGCCTCGCCGACCCCGGAGCGCCTGAAGTGGCGAAGAACATCACGGTCAACCTCCCCCCGGGCCTCTTCGGAAACCCTGGCGCAATCTCGAAATGCCGGGCGGCGGACTTCGTCTTGAACCAGTGCACCCCCGGTTCCCAGGTCGGCCTGGTCACGCTGATCGCGAACTACCAGGGCATTCCCAACAACATCCTCGGCACCGCCCCCGTCTACAACATGCAGACCCTGGGGCCCAACGAAACCGCACGGCTTGCCTTTGTCGCGCCGACCGTGGACATTCCGATCGCGATCCCGGTCGGGGTTCGCAGCAACAGCGACTACGGGTTGCAGCTCGGCATTTCGGGGATCTCCCAGCAGATCCCGCTGGGCTTCGCGGAACTGACGATCTGGGGGTTCCCCGCCAATCCAGAACACGATGTCGAACGCTTCCACCTCGGTTCCCCCGGTTCCCCGCCAGGCTGCCCAGCGGCGCTCAACTCCGAATGCAACCCGACGCCATATCCCGGCGCCAATGAGACCGTTCAGCCCTACACCGACAACCCCAGCCTCTGCACCGGCATTCCGCTGCCGGCGACCCTCAACGTCGTCACCTACCAGGACCCTGGCCACCCCTCCGAAAAAGAAGCGGCTTACCCGGCGACTACGGGCTGCGAAGCGCAGAAATTCGATCCTGTCTTCAACCTCGGGCTGACCACGAATGAAACCGACTCCCCCTCGGGGCTCGACATCCAGCTCAAAGCCGCCCAGTTCCTGGAGGGGGAATCGCCCTCTCCCTCGACCCTCCGCACGGCGACGCTGACCCTGCCGGAAGGGCTCTCGATCAACCCCGACGCGGCCGATGGGCAGAGTGCCTGCTCGGACATTCAGGTCGGCTTTGGCACGAACAATCCCGGCAATTGCCCCGACAACTCCAAGATTGGCACGGTAGAAGTCACAACCCCGGCCCTGGAAGAACCACTGATCGGCTCCCTCTATATCGGCGAACCGAAGCCGGGCGAACAGTACCGCGTGTTCATGGTCTTCGACGGGCAGGGGATCCACGCCAAGCTCTTCACCTCGATCCAGCCCGACCCCGCCACCGGGCAGCTGACGATGAGCGTCACCGACATCCCCCAGATCCCCTTCGAAGAGTTCGACCTGCATCTGTTCGCCTCCGACCGTGGGCTGATAGCGACGCCGACCCGCTGCACGCTCTACAAGGCGAGCGCCACCCTGGCGCCTTGGAACAACGTTCTCGCTCCGCAGGATTCGAGTCCGTTCTTTGGCCTCACCTCGGGACCGGGCGGGTCCGAGTGCCCGGGTCAGCAGCGTCCGTTCAAGCCGCGTCTGGCCGCCGGCACTTCCAATCCTGTCGCCGGCGGCTTCAGCGCCTTCACCTTGAAGCTGGACCGCGACGACGGCGACCAGTTCCTCGGCAAGCTCAACTTCACCATGCCACCCGGCCTGACGGCTTCGCTGCGCGGCATCGGCTATTGCCCGGAGGCCTCGATAGCCGCAGCGGCAAAGAACCTCGGCCGCACCGAGCAGGCCGGCCCGAGCTGCCCCGCCTCCTCCCAGATCGGCACCTCCAACGTCGCCGCCGGCCCCGGCGGCCACCCCTTCCACGCGGTGGGGAAGGTCTACCTGGCCGGCCCCTTCAAAGGTGCGCCGCTGAGCCTGGTGGCGGTGACCCCTGCCCTGGCCGGCCCCTATGACTACGGCACTGTGGTCGTCCGGGTCGCGCTCAATATCGACGCCCACGACGCCCACGTGATCGCGGATTCCGAAGTCGTGCCCTCGATCATCGGCGGCATCCCGATCCGGATCCGCTCGATCCAGGTCAACATCGACAAGCCGAACTTCATGATCAACCCGACCAATTGCTCTCCGTTCACTGTCGACAGCCAGGGGATCGGCGACCAGGGCACAGTGGCGGACTTCTCCTCCTACTTCCAGGCGGTCAACTGCACCACCCTGCCCTTCAAGCCAAAGATGACGATCGCCCAGCTCGGCAGCCGCAAGCAGACCAAGCGCAACCAGGACCCGAGCCTGCGCTTTGACCTCAACACCCGCCCCGGGGACGCCAACCTCAAATCGGTCGCGGTGACGCTGCCCAAAGCCTTCGCCGTCGACCAGCGCCACCTCGGCAACCTCTGCTCGAGGGCAGAGCTGGCCTCCAAACACTGCGAAGGCCGCCAGGCGATCGGCATGGTCGAAACCACCACGCCGCTGCTGGACCAGCCGCTGAAAGGCCCCGCCTACGCCGTCTCTGGCTTCGGCATCTTGCCCCACATCGTCTTCATCCTCGGCGGCCAGGTGACGCTGCTGCCCGAAGCCGAATCCTCTTCAGTCAAAGGCGGCCACCTGAGGACGGAAGTCCCGACCGTCCCCGACGCCCCGATCGGCCACTTCCGCCTCACCCTCTTCGGCGGCAAGCAGGGCTACCTGATCAACACCGGAGACCTCTGCCGGGTCTCGACGGTGACCACCTTCGAATACATCGGCCAGAACGGCAAGACATTGACCCAGAAAGCGCCGGCGAAGACGGCCTGTGGGTCAAAGGCCAAGCGCGCCAAGCACAAGCGCCACAGGCGCTAGGCCACCCAACGAGTCTTTGAGCGCGTAGAGGGGTTCCACCAGGTGGGACCGCAAACTTGACAGCGGAGGAATGAGATGGACCAGGAGACAAAGCCCAACAAGAAGGCCCGCACGCGACTGACGTACGCCAACGTGGTCTCGACCATCGCCCTTTTTCTCGCCGTGGGCGGCGCGACGGCCTTTGCCGCAAATGAACTGGGCAAGAACTCGGTCGGCTCGCGCCAGCTGAAGTCAAAGTCGGTGACCACCGGCAAGATCGCCAACAACGCCGTCAACGGCGCCAAGGTCGCCAAGCACTCCCTGACCGGCGATGACATCAACCTCGCCGCCCTCGGCACCGTCCCCACCGCCGCCTCCGCCACCGCCGCCGGCAACGCCGACACCGTCGGCGGCCACGCCGCCACCTGCCCGCCGGCGACGACCCTGATCCGCGGCACCTGCTTTGACACCGCCGCCGGCCCCGAAGTCGCCAACGTCAAGCTCGCCGCCGACGCCTGCGCGATCAAGGGCGGCTACCTGCCGACCCCGATGGAGCTCTACTCCACCCGCGGCGTCCTTAACCTCGGCACCGGGATCGGCAACGACCGCCAGTTCACCGACGCCTACTACGGCAACAGCCTCGGCACCAAGTACAGCACCGTCGTGATCGACGGCACCGGAGAACTGACCGAGCAGGCCGTCACCAGCCCCGCCCACTACACCTGCGCCTACAACCTCGTCCGCTAGGCGAGAAGGAGACAGCAATGCAGGCAGTCAGGCAGAAGAACTCACGCCGGGCAAAGCTCGTGACCTTGGCCCTGGCCGTGGTGGCGCTGTGCGCCTTCCTGGTCGCCACCGCCGGCGGCGAAATCGTCCGCTCCGGCAACCTCCTGGTCGAAATCGAAGGCGGCATCACCCCCAAGAAGCTGCCCAGGAAGACCCCGGCCCCGATCAC
>DATCBF010000073.1:0-3277 GCA_036512025.1 Solirubrobacterales bacterium | reverse complement strand
CGGCGCCGGGGATTCATCGTCGCCACCTTCCCGGCCCGCTCCTCGACGATGTGGGAGGCGTCGACCCCCTTTTCGCGCAGGCGCTCGCAGAGCCAGCGGCCGGTTTCGATCAGGTCCGAGCCGATCAGCACCTTCTCGCCGCGGCCGACATGGTCGAGCGCGACCTGGAGGACTTTGAGGTTCTTCGGCGTCCAGTTGGAATGGGCGAGCGTGTCGAGTCCCGACCACTCCTGATCGGGATCGGCGGCCGGAAGCGTGGTCGCGTACTCCAGCTTCGTCAGCTGGCCGAGGCCGGCGGCGAAGCGCTCGACCAAGCCGGCCTCCAGCAGCGGGTGGCCGGGGTGTTTCCAAGCGAAGTAGCGCTCGAAGTTGGACGAGTTGAGCCAGAACTTGTAGAGGTCGAGCTGGGCCTTCCCCATCGGCGCAGCGATCGTCCGCGTGGTGCGCGGCGGTAGCTCCCCCATGTGCTGCTTACGGCGGCGGACCATCGCCCCGGAGAGCAGCCGCCACAGGCGCGAGACGTTGGTGACCTGCGGCAGTACCTTGCGGTTCTCGCGGCGCCCGTCGCGGCGCCAGTACTCGATCACGCAGAAGTCGGCCTCGAACTTGGCGCGGCCGCCCTCGTAGTCGAAGGGGAAGCGGATCGTGGCGTTGCCGAGCGTCCACCACAAAAGCCAGAAGACGTCGTTGACGTAATTGGAGATCGGCGTGCCGGTGAGCAGGTAGCGATGGCGGGCGCGCAGGCCGCGGATCGCCTTCGAGCGCAGCGAGTCGTTGCCCTTGGCCAGCGTCCCCTCGTCGACCACGATCACGCCGTCGGCAAAGGCGTGGGCGAGGTAGTGGCCGGCCGACTTGACCCGCAGGCGCTTGTGGACGTAGTGGCAGCGGCCACAGACATGGGCGCTCTCCTTCTGCCAACCGGCGTCGAAGGAGGCGAGGCAGCGCGGGCAGAATTCCTCCGTCGTCAGGGCCATGCGCCCGGCCTCCTCGCGGTCGACGGTGCCCGCCTTCACCACGGCGATCGGCAGCGGCTCATCGACTCGGCCGATCAGGGACAGCACCTCGTAGTGGGTGATGTAGAGGCCCTTGCCTCCCGCCTTCAGGTGGCGGGCGACAGCGCGGGCCTGGGCGGGGCTGGTGATGTGCTCGGGCTCGTCGCCGTAGAAGCGCTTGATCTCCCGCTTCCACTGGGGCACCAGATCCTGCGGGCAGACGATCAGGCCCTTGCGCGCGGCGCCGCGCTCCCATTGGGCGTTGATCAGGGTCGCGCCACCGAGGCTCTTGCCGCCGCCCTGCTCCCAGCCGAGAACGCCCGATCCCTTGACGATCAGGCGAGCCAGATCCTCGAGCTGCCAGTCCTCCGTCTCAGAGGTCTTGAACTCGAAGTCGTTGCGCTCGGCGAGGGTGCGAAGCACCCCTCGCGCGGACTCGACCTCGTCGGGGAAGCGGGTTCCGAGATCACCGGGGTCGGGCAGCTCGAAGTGCTCCAGCAGATAGGCGACGTCGGCCGCGGACTCGTTGAAGACGTGCCCGTCGATCGTGACCCGCAGCACCTTGGCTTCGTGCTCGTACTTGCGGATCTCCACATCGCCGTTGCGTTTGTGGTGAGGGCGCTCGGCGTGGGAGACCTTGACGTCGCTGGAAGTGAGGAGCGGATAGCGCTCGCCGGCCTCGAAGCCACGCTCGGGATCGGCGGTGATGCAGCGAATCGAGTCGAGGTCGTCGAGGAAGGCGAGTCGCTGCTGCGGTCGCACCTCGTACAGCGGGCAGACCGCCTGCTCGGCCTCGGCGGTGGCAGAGGCCACTGCGTCGCAGAGCGCCGGCTCCAGGGTCAGCGCGTCTTCGTCGGCGAGCGAGCGCAGCTGGCGCCACTCGCGCAGGTTCAGGGCGAAGTAGGTGGTGGGCTGGTTGTTCAGCCGCTCGACGTTGCGAAGCAATCGCCGCTGCTGGAGCGCCAAGCGGGCGAAGGCGCTCGGCCGAGCAGAGATACGGCTTCCCTTCAGGGCGAGGTCGAACGCCTGGCGCTTCGCGGCCTCGTCCTCGCGCCGGCGCTTCAACTCCTTGGCGACGGTCTCGAAGCGGTCGATCAGCGAGCCGCGGTAGCGACAGCGGATCGGCTCCGGGATAAAGCCGGCGACCCGGTCGCGCTCCTCACGGATCTCCGCGGCGAGGCTGAGGAGGTTCTCGCGCTCGGCGGCAAGGCGCAGCGGACCGTCCGAGCGAGCGGACTCGACAGCGTCGGCGGAGACGAAGAAGGCGATCGTGCAGGGCAGCTCGACCCGATCGAAGAGGTCTTCGCACTCGACCACCGCATAGATGCCGGCGGCGTCGGGGCGGCTGAGCACCTCGCGGGCGAAGCGGTCGCGGCCGGCGATGAATGCGCCGGCGCCGTCGTGGGCGAGCAGCGTCGTCGCCATCCGCCAGGTTGCCAGCGTCGAGTTCTCACGCTGGCCGTTGAGGCTCCAGTCGAGTCCGAACGGCGGGTTGCAGGCGATCCGGGGGAACTTGGTTCCGAGCAGCCGAAGCAACGGGTAGGCCAGCTGCACGTCGCCCTGGATCGCCTCATAGCCGCCTCCCTTGACGTGATCGGCGTCGATCTCGATTCCGAAGCGGAAGTCGGGATCGATCGCGCCAAGCAGCGAGCCGTCGCCGGCCGTCGGGTCGAAGGTCGAGATCGAGCGCCCGTTGACAGCGGCGATCAGCTCCGCGGCCTGCGGCGGCGAGAAGAACTGCTGCAGGCCAGTGACAGCGGTCTTGGCGCCGCGGATCGGGCGCAGTACCGAAGGTGAGGAGTCGAGCACCTCGTCGTTGAGCGCAGCGCCGGTGAGCGCTCCGCGCTTCGCCTTCGGTGGGGTCGAAGGGGTGCTTGGTGAAGATGGCATGGCCGCCCTTTCAAGGGAGGGCCCCGCCCGCTGCGGAGCCGATGCCGAGGCCCCCGCACGCCCGTCAGGGCGTGCGATCCTGGGCCGGTATCGACTCCGCATCGGGGCGCGCGAGCGTCCGCGTGACCGCCTCTCGGCTCATCGGACAAACACCGAGGCGCCCGGCCTGACGGCGGTAGTCGGCGAGCAGAACGGCGAGTTCTGCCTTCGACTTGAAGCCGGCCTCCACGAAGTAGCGGCGTCCGCCGCCGTCACTCGGGTAGTCGAAGACGTGGACCCTTCCCTCGATCCGGCGTCCGACTAGAACTCGTGCCTCCTCGGGCAGCTCGTAGCGACCGAGAACCGCTAGCTGGACCGGCTTTGACTGAACTGCGGTGGCGCTCATCGTGTTACCT
>DATCBF010000072.1:0-2566 GCA_036512025.1 Solirubrobacterales bacterium | reverse complement strand
CGATCCAGGATCGCGCTGCGCCCGGGATGAGATCGGCCATGGCGATCGCCATGAGCGGCGCCGAGAGGGCGGCGCCTATCCAGAACCGCCGCCGCATCGAACGCAGCTCGGGATTTTCGGTCTCTTCGAGCGCGACCGTCTTCGGCTCCAGCGCCATTCCGCAGATCGGGCAGGCGCCCGGCTGGTCGGCGTCGATCTGCGGATGCATCGGGCAGGTCCAGCCACCGGAAAGCGAAGTGTCCCGCATCTCGACGCGCGTCTTCAGCGCTGTTCGGCGAACACCTGGGCGTGGGTCTTGCCGTAGGGATAGAAGCGGTCCTTCTCGCCCCGTGCCCAGGCCTCTTTCAGCTCGGGCTTGGTGATGTCCCAATCCGGCCGACATTTCTCCAGCACGGCGCGCACGTCGTGCCGGAGCTCCTCCTGCGTCGGCCGTCCGAAGAACCAGTAGCCGTTGTAAATCTTGTAGACGATCAACCCGGGTTCCAGCACCAGCGTGTGGGGAATCATCGGGTTGTGGGTGGGATCGGTGTACTCGGCGATGTCGAGATCCTTCTGCACTTTGCGGCCCGGATCGGAGAGGAAGGGCCAGTGGGCGCCGATGCCGGAGCGACTCTCGTTGGTCTCCAGCAGGTTGTCGGTGCTGATGGTGACGAGCCGGCAATAGCCGATTTCCAGCTCACGGTGGAGCTGCAGCAGACCCTCGAGCTGCCGCCGATCCTTGGGGCAATAGGCGCCCCGGCTGAGCATCACGATCATCGGATCGCGCCCCTGCAGCTCCGAGAGCTTCCGGTGCTTGCCAGTGTGGTCGGGAAGGTCGAAGTCGGGAAACGGGGCTCCCGGAACAATCTCGGCGCGCATGGTTTACCTCCTCGCCGGAGTATGTCACGCGGCCTCTGCGCGCGCGGCGAGGCTCTACTCCATCAGGTCTTGGGGCTGGACGCCCTCACCGAGCTCGGTCTCGAGATACGACCGCAGCCGGCCCTTGAGACGACATTCGATCTGGCGAACGCGCTCGCGCGTGACGCCGAAGGTCTCCGCGAGCTCGACCAGCGTCGCGGGCTCGTCGTTCACCAGACGGGCGCGGAAGATCTCGAGGTCTCGATCGCGGAGCGTGGTGCCGAAGCTGTTGAGCTTCGCCCGCAGGAGTGTTCCGAACTCGCTGGCCTCGACCTGAAGGTCGGGTCGCGAGGCGGCGGTGGCGGGCACCAGGTCGCCGCGGGTCCGATCGCTCTGATCGTCGGAGCGGACCGGCGCGTCCAGCGAAATCTCGGAGGCGTTGAGCCGCCGCTCCATCTCGATCACCTCTTGCTCGGTGACGTCCAGCGCGGCGGCGAGGTGCTTGGCGTCCACCTGGAAGCCCTGCTTCTCCAGCTTCTCGCGTTCCTTGCGCAGGTTGAAGAACAGTCGGCGCTGGGGCTGGGTGGTGCCGACCTTGACCAGGCGCCAGTTCGCGAGGATGAACTTCAACATGTAGGCGCGGATCCACCAGGAAGCGTACGAAGAGAGCTTCACGCCCCGATAGGGGTCGTACTTCTCCACCGCGTGGATGAGGCCGACGTTCCCCTCCTGGATCAGGTCGAGGATGTTGTTGTGCGCGCGCCGGTACTCCTGGGCAATCTTCACGACCAGCCGCAGGTTGGCGGTGACCAGCGAGGCCGCCAGCGCGCGGTCGGCGGTCTTGGAGAGGCGGACCGCGACCTCATGCTCCTCTTCGCGGGTCATGAGCGGATAGCGCCGCAGCTCGTGCAGATACGCGCCGATGGTGGAGTGGTCGGCGGCCCCGAGACCGCTCTTGGCGGGCAGCTCGCCGCCGGCTCCGTTCGAATCGGCGTCGGCGCTGGAATCGGCGTCGGCGTTGGGCGAGAGGCCCGCGCTCTCCGGGTTCGGCGTGCCGACCTCGACTTCGCTGTCCTGCAGCTCGACGGTCTCCGGCTCGGCGCTCTCGGCCTCGACCGCCTTGAGACGCACCTGGTCTCGCTTCCGCTGCTGCGCCTTCGAGGGCGCGGCTGGCCGGCAGCTGGGTCGCTCCGCGCCTCGGCGCAGGAGAAGATAGGTGGCGTTGCTCTTGCGGGATGAGGTCGCTGCGTCGCTTAGCATGCAGATTGTCATCGCAAGTGGCATGCCACACCTCGGCCGTCGCGGAACGCCTGGGCTTCAAGCCGAGCAGAACCATGACGTTACGATCCAGTAACGACCGGGCCTCCACGCCCCTATTTCGGTAGCGGCTTCTACCCATGAAATCGGGGCCGCCCCAGTCCAGAGATCAGGGCGAAACCAAGGGGAGCTTGATGGTGAAGACCGATCCTTTGCCGAGCTCGCTGGCAACCGTCAGTGTGCCAGCATGCGCTTCCACAATTGCGCGTGCGATCCAGAGCCCCAGGCCGAGGCCCCCGTAATTCATCACCGCACCCGCTCGTCCGAAGCGTTCGAAGATCCGCGCATGATCTTCCGGCGCGATTCCGATGCCGTGATCGGTGACCGAAATCCGTGCGGTCGATCCGTCTCGTTCTAGCCGCAGCTCGATGGGTCCATCTGGCCCGTACTTGATCGCATTGGCCAGCAGGCG
>DATCBF010000071.1:0-5372 GCA_036512025.1 Solirubrobacterales bacterium | reverse complement strand
GTCGGCGCGCCCCACCTCAAGGGCTTCCTGCTCGACAGCGGGTGATCCCGTGGCGGGTGGCCACACGCTCAACATCAAGCAGGGGCCGGGCCCGCGCAATCCACGCCATCCGGCGCGGATCCGGCCGGGCCAGATGTTTTTCCCCCGCGAGGGCCGGCAGAAGCTGCGGGTGACGGTGAAGCGGCTCGACGGCGAGTGGGTGCGGGTTATTCGCGAGGACGGCACCGAGTCGAGTCTGGCCCTGGACCGGCTTCTTGCGTGCGACGAGGAAGGCAACGGTCGCCACTACCGCTTCCATGGCTGGAGGTTCCGCCCCCGCGGCTATCGCACTGAACTCAGGGTGATCGGCGTGCTGACAGAGCCGGGACGCTGTGTGCTCAGGTTGCCGGAATGGGACCCTGACACCGAGGTCGACGAAGCGCTCACCGTGCTGCCCGAGGAGCTGGGAGTGCCTGGGGCCGTCGGCTCCTGCATGGCGAACCTCGCCTCCTCCAGCGTGGCGGGGCTCGGCATTCACTCGTGTCGGAAGGCCAAGATCCGCGATGTCTCGCGTGAGGCGAGCAGACCCCATCCTGAGCTGCTCGCGGAAGGCCAGCGCTTTTTTAGGCGCGGCGACGGCGCGAAGCTTCGCCTGCTCGACACCGAGGGTCCAAGGGTGTCGGCCTGGAACGGCCGCCGAGTAGTCAGGATTGCGAAGGAGCGCCTGCTGGAGGTCCGACCAGATGGCCAGGGCCGCCACTACGAGTATCTCGACGGCGGTGTCGCCGCTACGCGGCATGAGCGGGCTGCTCGTCGTCGTGCCGCTCGAACTAAGCCTGGTTGAGTAGCCCGCTTTGAGCGCGCGCGGTTCCTCGGAACCGCGCATGGAAGAGATGGTCCAAAGGCGAGGCCGAGTCTAGGAGTGACCTTGCGCGGCTAGATCTCCCCGCCGCCCTACCGCCTCGAACTCGATTCCGCGTTTCGTTGTCGATTAGGAACCTGGCATCCACCAGATGCTCAGTGATTCCCTGGGGCCACTGAGGGCCATCGCAGATTGAGGATGCGGAAATAGCTGCGAACGCGGTGATCGCAGTCAGCGGACAACGACTGGCTCTCGGCTCGCTGAGCTTCTTCCATAGGCGGCTTACCGGAACACGCCGTTGGCGACTCCGATTGCCTCTCCGCCGATCCAGGCGATGACACACGCTCTCATCATGCTGGCAGAGTAGGCGACGGTCGATGGCATCCGAACGAGCTCACCTCACCCCTGGTCGTCACCTGCCGTGGCACCTGAGCAAACGCCGCCATCATCTGATCCGCGCCGGGGGAGTGGCGGCGCTGCTGGCGGTCGTCGGCCCTGGCCTGTTGGCCGGCTTGTCCGACGACGACCCGGCGGGCATCACCACCTACTCGATCCTCGGCGCCAAGTACGGCTACGAGCTGCTCTGGGTCCTCACCCTCTCGACCGCGGCCCTGATCGTCTTCCACGAGTTGGCGGTGCGGCTAGGAATCGTCACCGGCAAAGGTCTGCTGACCCTGGTCCGCGAGCACTACGGTTCCCGAGCCGCCGCGCTGGTTCTCAGTGCCCTGGTGATCGCCAACACGGGCACTCTCTGCGCCGAGTTCGCGGGGGTTGCCGCTGGGGCGGACCTGCTCGGCGGGGTCAGTCGCTACATCAGCGTCCCGATCGCGGCGGTCGGCGTCTCGCTGCTCGTCTTGCGCGGGACCTTTCGCTATGTCGAGCACATCCTGCTCGCCCTCAGCACCGTCTTCGTCGCCTACGTGATCTCGGGCTTCCTCGCCCACCCGGACTGGGGGGCGACGGCGAAGGGGCTTGTCGTTCCCAGCCTGCCGCTCAATCGCGAGGCAGTGCTGGTCGCCGTCGCCACCGTCGGCACGACGCTGGCGCCCTGGGGGCTGGCCTTCATCCAGTCCTATGCCGTCGACAAGAAGCTCAAGGTCAAAGACCTGCGCTACGAGCGTATCGACGTGATCACCGGGGCCGTGCTGACTGGTGTCATCGGCCTCTTCGTGGTAGTCGCATGTGCGGCGACTCTGCACGTGAGGGGAATCGAAATCAACGATGCCCGCGATGCCGCCCGGGCGCTCGAACCGCTGGCCGGCGCCACCGCGGCGACCCTGTTCGGGCTCGGGTTTCTGGGCGCGGCACTCTTGGCGGCGGCGATCGTGCCGCTCTCAACCGCCTACTCGATCTCGGAGACCCTCGGTCGCAAAGCCGACCTCGACGACAGCTTCGAGGAGGCGCGGGCCTTCTACCTCAGCTACGGCGCCGTGGTGGCGTTCGCCGCCGTCCTGGTCCTGATCCCGGGGGCGCCGCTGATTCCCATCCTCTTCCTCTCACAGGCACTGAACGCCGTCCTGTTGCTGGTCCTGTTGCCGTTCATGCGATCGCTCGGGCGCAACCGCGAGCTGATGGGGGAGCACACGCTCGGACGCAGCGGGCGGCTCGCAACCGGCGTTGCCCTGGGAGTGATCGCGATCTCGGTCTTGGCGCTCGCGGTGCTGACCGTGGTTGGTTGAGCCACGACCGCAGGAGCTACGGAGTCGAATCCGGCCCAGCGGAAAGTGCTTGGCGACGGCAACTCCTGCGTCCCAACCGGGTGCCGTCCTCCCGACGGGGGTTGGATCGCCTCGATATCGAGGCCGCAGCGCACCAGTAGCCAGGCGATCACCGAGTTCGAATTCCACATCTCGCGGCACCCAACTCGTCGCGACCCCACACTTTCATCGGCACCGATGGCAAGAGGTCGAGCATTCGCAGCGCGCTGGCTTCATCGCTGGCGACCCTCACGGGACTGCCTACCGGCTCGGCCACGTCAGGTATCGAGCCACTTCGCCAGCAGCGAAGCTCGTCGCGGAAGACTCGCCAGCGGCTGGCGTGGTGGCTTCCGACAGCGCCCTCGCCAACCACTCCCCTCGTTCTGCCTTCGGCGTCCGGAATCGGAGTGAGCTCGATCACGAACCGTCCCGTGGAGGCCTTCACCTCGAGAGCTGAGTGATTGAGATCCTAAGGCCGTCGGCGACCAACGATCGCCTGCAGCGCCTCGAAGGCGCGACCGTTGAACTTGACGAAGGAGCCGCCCGCGCCGAGCAGCAGGCTGCCACAGGATCGGAACCGGCCGAGGCACCCTGTGACGCTCCTCGTCGCCGATCCCACTGAGCCGGAGGAGCCAGTAGTGGTCGGCGATAGCCGCCTCGCGGGGATGTGGTTTCGTCGGCTACTGAGGGCAGTTGATGGGGAAGAACTGGCCGACTTCGTGGGTCTCGGGAATGACGATGATCCTTCGATAGAGACGCCTTCCACATTTGGAGTCGAGCTGTGCCAGCCGGACATGAACCGGAGCGCGGTCGTGGTATTCGATGCGAGCGCAGTTCGGGTAGCAGTCACCGGACTCTTGAAGCTCTGCTTCACCCACTGCCGGGACTTTGCCCCAGCTTCTCCATGAGATATCGGCGAGTGCGAACGGCTTACCTTCCAGAGCAAGGAACTCCAAACGTCGCGGTTTGATTTCGGGACTGGCGCCGCGCGCAGGAATAACCATTGGCTCATTCGCTCCCGCGTGGCTCTGTGCGTCGGACCGACCTTGTGGAGCCTCGATTGGAGAAGTGGAGGAGGAGGAAGAACCGCCGCAGGCAGACAGGGTGAGAATCAGCAGTAGCAGGAATGTCGAGCCAATTCGCCTCACCGAGGCCGGAGTGTATGCGCCAGGCCGTGATGTGAACCCCACAACCCACCGCTTTGAGAGGCCCAACATCTGGCGATGCCGAGCGGCGTGGAAGCCGCATACTTGCTCGCCCCGTCCTGGGCTTTGGCCCTCCAACAGTCGCGTCAAGCCCCAGCCCCCACATCGCGAGTAGAGCCGGAGTGGGTTGTGGGGGTCCAAAGATTCTTTCCGAACCCTTTTCGTATGAACGACCATCGCCTCGGTCAAGCCGTTCAATGTCCTGTCCATGGCCATGTGGATGATGTCGTGATGGCAAAAAGAAAGCGCAGGAACCGTCGCGGGAAGAAGCTAGGCAGAAACGGTTTCCGAGAGCGGGACCCGGCGGACTTGGAGACGTATCGCGCCGAAGAAGTCGGCAAGGACTTAACCCGCGACGAACTGGTCGATTCGATGGAAGCGCTCCTTAGCTTCACGCGGGGTAGCCAGTACGAATGGGATCAGGGTCACGATATCGAGGGGCTGATCTACGCAACCGTGGTGAGGTCTGCGCGCACCTTTGAAGGAATCTGTTCGCTCCTTCGGTCGGGCCTTGCCGTCCAGGCCGCGATGCTGTGCCGGTCCCTCTTTGAGGACATGGTCGTCGGCCATTGGATGTTCTACAACGGGAAAGACCCCGACTGGATGGTCGAGCGCTTTCTCCGCCAGCGAGAGGCAATCGCGCTACATCAGCGGAGGCTGGGGCGTCAGACGAAAGCCTTCATGGGTCCGCCTATCCCGATGGCCAAGGACGCACCCAAGCGGGAGCAGGAATTGCAGCAGGAGTTTGGCTCAGAGGCGACCCGCGACTGGTGGAACCCCGGCCGCGAAGGTGAAGGCAAAGGAGGGGATGTCAAGCTCCGAAAGCTGATCGGGTTACTTGAGGACGCAGCGGCCCGCCAGGAGATGTTCCATCCCCGCTTCGCAGGGGGAGAGGCACCACTGCTGCGCCGTACCGAGTTGGTCTCCAACAAGTGGTTCAACCAGTGCATCCACCACACGTCTCTGGGCCTGCCGTTCACGCTCACGGATGAGCGGAAGGTTGAAATTCCAGAGGACCCGATGCTCGTCGTCTCATTTAACTCGACCTGGCTATTCGCCCAGCAGGTCTACCTCGCGATGGATGTCGCGCGCCGTACGGGTCGCGAGTTTGAGGTCGTCTTCTGGAGCTTCATGTTGGACTTCTCGCGGGCGCTTGATCCTGGAGCAAAGGAGGTCAAGAAACTTGAATCGCAGCTAGAGACGATGCTGAACGAACTGGGCTGGGACCTGGGCGAGGAAGGCGACGGCAACTGACTTTCACGCCGAAGCAGGAGGGGGATCAGGAAGTTCCGAGCGTCTTCTCCGTGACGACGCGCTACCTCATCGGCCGAGTAGACGTTGGCCCGCCCCACGACGACGGCAGCCGCGTGCTGCGGATGTTCTCCGGCGACAGCGGCACGATCATCGAGGCGACCTTCTCAACGCAGGTTTGTGGGTTCGTCGCGGCCAAGCTGCTGGAAGTCGAGGGCGGCAGTTCGGCAGGCTAGTTGTAGTTCCTCAGAACGTTGTTCATCCGGGCCTCCTTGAAGGCTGGGGGTGCGAGCCACCCACCCCAAAGGAGAACCCGGATGAAGATCCACGCTAACGCCCGCACCTGTCCGAACAGCCGCAAGCTGTTGGTCAAGCGGA